>NZ_JVBO01000042.1:0-127552 GCF_001073445.1 Granulicatella sp. 572.rep1_STHE
TCGTCTGGCAAACATCAGCTCGCTTTCCACTTCTTGTAATTTTTTTAGTGCGGCATTTTCTGTTTCTAAATATTCGTTTCGTGCCTTTAATATAGCCATTTCTGCACGAATACGCTCAGTTTCTGTCTGTATATTATCTGGTTTTCGTTTTCCTCGACTGTCTATTAATCCATCAGGGCCATATTTTTGATATTTTTTTACCCATTGATACACCAAGTTGTACGAGATGTTATATTTCTGTGCAGTTTGTTTATAGTTTAATTGATTTTGAATACAGTCTTTGACGATAAGGATTCTTTCTTCGTGCGATGTTTTTCTATATTTCATAGTGTATACCTCTGGCTTAGGATAGTAGGCCTTCGTGGCCTCACCATTAGTATACTTAATAATCCAATTTCGTACAGTTGTAACAGAAGGAATATTATATTTTCTTGTGATTGCCGTTAAATAGGTTTTCGATTCTAAAAACTCTTTAACCACCATTTCTTTAAATTCATTTGTATAAGTGTTAAACCCATCTCTATCTTCTAAAGCAGAAAGTCCATATGCTTTATATTTCGAAAAATACATATTAAATGTTCCAGGTGAAATCCTTAAACCATATTCACTACGCAACTCACGAAAAGGCACACCATCTAAATACAATTCTATGAATCGTTCTAATTCTTTTGCAGTATGTTTCTTAGCCAATCTAAAAAATACCCCCTCTAAAGTAGTTTACTTTTTTAGTGTCTACTTTAGAGGGAGCATATCACAGTGTGAATCCGTTTTGCTTCGTAGTCTTTCGCCCGCAAAGTTTATTAGACTTTCTTGAATCACAAGTGATGAAAAGAAAGTCAATAAACCACTGCGAAGAGCGTTCAGAAATGGCAAGTTCAACTTCAGGATGTATAAATAATCATTTATAAAAAATATTTATCAACATAAAAAAGCAAGGTGAATTCACCTTGCTTTTATTTTTAAATATATGTCAAACTCTTTCCAATAATAAAAGTGGTTGTCACATTATGCAATACTGCCAAAACACTTGGAGATAACACATCGATTAGCCCTAACCCCATCAAGAAAGTATTAATTCCTACTGTATTTTTTAAATTCAAATCCAATTGATGATTCAATTGATCCGTAATCGTATCTAACACATGTAGTCCTGTCAACTGTTCATTTAAAAATAATATATCACTCGCTTGGCGAGCGATATCTGAAGCTCCAGCCATCACAACCCCTACATTTGCTAAAGAAAGTGCGGCAGAATCATTAATTCCGTCTCCAATCATCAACACATGATGGCCTTGATCTTTCAATTGCTGAATAACTTGATGCTTTTGTTCAGGTTTTACTTGAGTGTAGACCTTATCAAAAGAAATGAGAGAACAAATCGTTTCCGTACGTTTTTGTGTATCTCCGGTAAGAAGAACTATCTGCTTACCTCTTTCCTTTAATTCATGCAATAATTCAATGGCCTCTGGGCGTAGCGGTGTATCAATAAGAAAAATAGCAATTAATTTTCCATCGTAACTTAGATAGAGCAAATTAAACATTTGACTATATTCTTCTATGACTTGCTTCTGTTGTTCCGAAATAAAAGTTTGTTCTTCTTCTAGTAATTCTAGACTACCAATGACCACTCTTTTTCCATCGATGGAAGATACAATTCCTTTTGAAGCTACGTGAGTTAATTTCCCATGCATTTCTTCATGTTCAATTCCCTCATCTTCTGCTTTCTTAACAACAGCCGTCGCAATTGGATGATAAATATGTTCTTCCAAACAAGCTGCAATTCGCAAAACTTCCGCATCATCATAACCCTCATAGGAAATAATTCGTTGAATTTTTGGAATACCAGTTGTCAATGTTCCTGTCTTATCAAAAACAAAAGTATCGACTTGCGCATATTCATCTAAAGAATTAGATCCTTTAATCACAATCCCCTGATTAGAAGCCGCTTTAATGGCTGTTAAATAAGTAGCTGGTGAAGATAATTTTAACGCACATGAATAATCCACTAATAGGAAAGTGAGTGCTTTAGAGACTGAGCGAGTGAATAAATAAGTCAGCGCCATACCTATGAAATTATATTTCACTAATCCATCCGCTTTTTCCATTAATTGCTTTTGTTGTTTTGATTGATGGAATTCACTTGATTTAATTAGCTGAACAATTTGCTGCAAGCGTAAGTTTTGTTGCTTATTCGTCACTTCTACTAGTAGTTCGCCATGCTCTACAACTGTATTAGCGTAGACCATATCCCCTTGTTTTTTTGCGACCGGGAATGATTCACCAGTTAACGAACTTTCATTTAAGTATCCTCTTCCATTGACAACTCTTCCGTCAAAGTATATTTCTTGACCTTCTGTTGCAACGAAGATATCTCCTACTTCAACATGATTACTCATTTTCTTGAAGCGCTCGCCCTCTTTTTCAATCCATATCTCGTAAATATTATTCGTTAAATTCTTTTCAAGTTCTTCAATGGATTTCTTTTGGGACCAGTCATCTAAATCGTCTCCTAAATTCAATAAGAACATAATCATATCAGCAGTTTTATGGTCTCCCATCGCTGCAGAAGTCGCTATAGCCACAAAATCGAGTAAACTCATAGAAAGTTTTTTCTCACAAATTGATTGGAAAGCAGCCTTTCCAAACTTCACCATTTTCAGAAGTATCCATCCCACACGAATAGGTGTTGGAAGAAGGACTTTTGAAAGCATTCTTCTATAGAGATGCGTTGAAATAATATCATATGGCGAAGAAGGGACTAGCCACTCGACTTCGTTTTGTTTTTCAATTACTTTCTCCATTTGAATCAAAGATAAAAAACTTTGAACCTGTTGATCTTTCCCTTGAGAAAAATACACTCCTACATGCTTTAAATCTTTATAAAAGTGCAGCTTTTCAATACCAGGAACTGTGCAAGCTAATTCCTCTAAATACATTTGTACCGAATACGGACATGTAAAAGGGAGCTCTAGTCGCACTCTAGAGTTCGATTGATGCTTAATAATAAACTTCATTATTTTTCACTAGTTTCTACTACTAATTGTGCATTTTTTTCTTCAGCATATAAGTCTTTTGCTTCTTCTAAGACATCATCTGCATGTTGTTTTACAGTAGAAACGGTTGCGTCAATACCATCTTTTAATTTATAAGAAGTAGCGACTGCTTTAGCATATACATGTTTTGCTTCTTTGCTCGCTAATAGTTTTAATCCTAACGATCCAAATAAAACTCCTCCCGCAAATACACCTGATTTTTTAGCAAATTTTCCTAAACTAACAAGTTCTTTAATCATTATTATTACCTCCATTTTTTCTAATTAGAATTATTAAATTCTAACTATAGTATACGGATTTAATCCCCTTCTTTCAATAATTAAAAGTTTAAGATTCTATTAGTCTCTCGCTTTTAAACTAAAAACTACCTTGGAAATCCAAGGTAGCTTATTTTAATACACCTCATAATGAATAATCAGCGGGGAATTTTTCTTCAAGAGTTTTTGAAGACGTTTATGGTATTGAGCCGGGAAGACCATATTTTTAGCACGCAATGTTTTTTCATGCAGCACTTTTGCGGTGTGGTCGGCAAAACTCAAACAATTTCTAGTCCAGCCATTATAAGTCATGAATTTAGAACGATTGAATTTATAAAACACGGTATCCATCTGTTGTGCCATGAAGTACACATACATTTCTTCAAAACGATCGAAAGTTGGATTATAGTAAATGGCTTCACTTGTCGGCTCCCATGTCTTTGTCGGCGCTAATATTTTTTCTAAGTATGCATGAATGGCATCCATTTGCTCAGAAGTAACCGCAATTGAATAAATATGTAATGCTTTTTGATAATGGTTCTTACAAAATAGCATATACTCTTCACGCGGTGCTTTGATGAGCACTCCTTCTGCTATCCAGCCACCTAATTTCAAATCTCTCTCATCATAGTTCCCGTACGAATAGACATAGCCATCAATACATAAATCGACATGTCCAAGAGGCCCATTTCCGCGCTCTGCCACATGCACAAAAATTTCAAAGCGACTCTTGGCTAATGGTGGGTATGGAATTGGATAGGGAACGTATTCCATCGGCATATTTACTTTTGGAAATGTCCGCACCACTTGATGCAACACTTTCTCCATTAATTTCTTTTCAGCCATTACAAACTCCTCAAAAATTCAGATAGGTTCATTTTAGCATAAAAGCCTATTCTAAGCAGTCTTTTTTTAGAAAATCTAATACTTTCTCTTACTTATTTCTTCATTTTTTCATAAAAAAACCTCTCACCATAGATGAGAGGAAAAAAGGATAGAGTTTTATTTACTATTAGTAAATAATTCTTATTTGGGAATAAAAAAACTATAACCAAACTTTATGAATAATTTATGACGTTTTTGGCTAAAAACAGAGAAATTTAATCCCCAAAAGCGGCGTGCATTCCCGCCACATAGCCGGTTACAAAAGCTGCGGTGATATTATACCCTCCTGTATAGCCATGAATATCTAACAGTTCCCCACAGAAATACAAACCTTGTGTTAATTTCGATTGTAAAGTTTTCGGATTCACTTCCTTCAAATGAACGCCTCCGCCGGTTACAAAGCCTTTCTCAATCGGGAGAGACCCATTCACCGTAAAACGGAAATTCGTAAGGGCTTCTTTAATTTGTGCCCAGTTGGCTTCCGTCAAGCGACTTACTGCCATTTGGCCATCAATCCCCACTTTTGCTAGTAAAAATTCTACATATCGTTCAGGAAGCAATGTTTTTAAATGATTTTTTATCGATTTTAGAGGAGCTTCCTCCACAAAGCCTTTCAACTTTGCATCTAGTTCTGACGAGCTGAGGTCTGGTAATGCATTTAAACTCATTACGACTTCTTTCTTCTTTTCCTTTTCTTGTACTTGATGCACAAAGCTGGAACAACGTAACACTGCTGGTCCGCTGACACCAAAGTGAGTGAAAATCATATCCATCTGATGCGTAACAACCGCTTTTCCTTTCCCACTAAGAACACTGAGCGCCACATTTCGTAATGATAGCGCTCGAAGCTCTCCTTTTTGAATAAACTCTTCGCTACTTGTCAACGGAACTTCCGTCGCAAACAGAGGTGTAATCGTATGACCTGCAACACGGGCAATCCCGTACCCATCTCCCGTCGAACCTGTCTTCGGATATGATTTTCCACCGGTCGCTAAAATCACCGCATCGGCCTGTAGTTGTTCCCCATTATCGAGTTCTACCACTCGCACGGCTCCCTCGTTTACACGAATCGTCTTCACTTTCACATTCGTACGCACTTGCACGCCTAGCTTCTTGATTTCCTGAATAAAGGTCTCCAAAATCGTCTTGGCAGAATCTGTCACAGGAAACATGCGCCCATGATCTTCTTCCTTCAAACGAACTCCACGCGATTCGAAAAATTGAATAATATCTTGATTATCAAATTGAGAAAAGGCACTATATAAAAAGCGTCCATTCCCCGGAATATGTTTCACGATTTCCTCAGGAGAACGTCGATTGGTAACATTACAACGTGTGCCTCCTGTGTGCAATAATTTTTTCCCTAAAGTTGGATTTTTCTCCAATAAGACCACTTCAGCGCCATGAATCGCTGCACTGACTGAAGCCATTAATCCACTCGTTCCACCACCGATTACAATAACTTTCATACTTGCCTCCAATTCTAGTTGTCCCAACTATTATAAAGCATGCAAAATAAAAAAGCCTAGAGAAACTCTCTAGACCTTTTCCACTTACTCTTTCCATTCTTTCAATGAAGCTAAATAGAACGCTCCACAGACGATTAATAGACTTCCTCCTGCAAAATACGGAAGAATCTCTAAAGTTCCGAAACTCATCCAGTAAAGAATTGTAAGGATGATTTGGAAAATTGGAATGGCTGGCAAAATTCGTTGCAACGTCGGCATAAAAATCAAAATACCTGCGACTAAATAGAAAATCCGCACTCCGTTTTTGATTCTTGAATCTCCTTTAAAGGTTTGAAACCCTTTGATTCCAAAATAAATAACGATTAAATTCAGCATCAACAAAATCCAAAAGAACTGTGAGGAAACATCTACTGTGTTCACAAAAGATAGTTTTAATGCGACAATGGGCGCTAACCAGAACAATACTCCAGAACCAACCCCAACAATCCCACAAAAACGAGCTAAATTTTTACGATCCATACAACTCCTCCTTCTCTCTTGTCGTAAGAGGATGATTTCCTCTTTGTTACCTTTGAATTGAATCTTCAAATTTCTTTAACGAAAGCAAATACCCCACCCCTGAAATTCCACCAAGGATTCCTGAAAGACAAACCATAGCAAGTAGAGGTAGTGCATATCCACCTACTGGAGTGAATTGCTCAACGAAAGAATCCCATCTTCGCAAAATCGTAAAAGTATAAGGGAGCGTAGAAGCAACTCCAAGGATTCCTGCAATCAGAAGCATTCTTGACACCCAACGAGGTACACGTCTATCCTTGCGATAATAAATGAAACTCATCCACGAAATCAAAAAGATTACCCATATCATTGCTATCGCTATTGACAGAATTTGTTGTTGATAAAGCAAATCCCCTTGGAATCCATCTTTGACAACTGCCAGTGGATAAGCTAAAAGAAAAATACTTCCCCAAAGAGTCTTTTGATCCATCACAATTGGAGAAAGGCCAACAAAAAGTCCCCAAACAACTCCTAAAATACCACTGATGAGCGCCCAAGATTTTGTCTTTTCAAGTGTATCGTTTTGCAATTTCCAATCCCTCTTTTCTTATGTTTGTATTTATTTTATCATATCCTTTTTCCCCTTAGAAGAAAACAATCATAAAAAGGTACCCCCGCCTATGACGCAAGTACCTCTATTTTTAATTGATATTATCCTTTTACAGCCGTCACTTGGATTTCCACTAGGGCATTCTTTGGTAAAGCCGCTGCTTGAAATGCCATCCGTGCTGGATAAGGAGAAGAAAAATACTCTCCATACACTTCATTCATGCTCGCAAAGTCGTTGATGTCGGCTAGTAGTACGGTTGTAGAGACTACCGCGTCCATTCCTACCCCTGCTTCTTTTAAGATTGCACGGATATTTTTCAATGATTGATGCGTTTGGCTCACAATATCACTTCCTGAAAACTCCCCTGTTTCAGGAACGATTGGCAACTGTCCAGAGACGACAATCGTTTCTCCTGTGTAGGCTACTCCTTGTGAGTAAGGCCCGATTGCCTTTGGAGCCTGTTCTGTTTGAATTACTTTCTTTGTCATGGAAATCCTCCTAGTCTAATGGTGGCACAGTGTCCACGAATACATATGTTTTCATACGGTCAAATGCTTCTACAAGACGCGCATACGGCAATGCGAGGTTGATACGGATACAGCCTTCGCCGAAGAACATCTTGCCATCTTGCCAAGCCACGCCGACATCCCAGCCACGTTTTTCGAGTTGCTCTAGCGTTAAGTTATGTTTTTTCAAGAACTGTGAACAGTCGATAAAGAGCATATACGTGCCTTCCGGTTTGGTCACTTCCACGCCGTCAAATTCACGGTGAATAAAGTCGCACGCATAGCCTGCGTTCTTCTCGATTACTTCACGCAACTCTTCCAGCCACTCGTATCCTTCTTCTTGATACGCCCCGATTAACGCATGCATCGACATCACATTCATCGCGTTATAATGTGGCTTCATCCCTTTTGACTCGACACGATCTCTTAAGGCATCATTGTAAATCACATGATAACTTCCCACGAGCCCTGCTAGGTTAAACGTCTTACTTGGCGCATACATGGCCACGGTACGATTTTTCGCATCCTCTGAAATCGATTGTGTTGGAATATGCTTATGGCCTTTAAAAATAATATCCGACCAAATTTCATCCGATACGACAATCACATCGTACTTGCGGTAAATCTCCATCGCGCGTTCGATTTCTTCTCTCTCCCATACACGGCCACTTGGGTTATGCGGAGAACAGAAAATTGCCACATGAATCTTATGCGCTTTGATTTTTCGCTTCATATCCTCAAAGTCCATACGATAAACGCCCTGTTCATCTTTCACGAGCGGGCTATGCACGGCCTTCAATCCATTATCGTTTAACGACTGCGTAAAGCCGACATAGGTTGGACTATGCACTAATACCGCATCCCCTGGCGAAGCGTACGAAGTTAATGTCGAAACGACTCCTCCAAGCACTCCATTTTCATGACCGATATGCTTGCGCGTTAATCCTGTCACTTGATGGTGGCGCGCATGCCACTGAATAATGCTTTCGTAGTACTCTTTAGAAGGCATAAAGTACCCAAAAATCGGATGTTCCAATCGTTTTTGCATGGCTTCAATAACCGTTGGTACCGTCGCAAAACTCATATCCGCGATCCACATCGGAATCACATCGAAGCCTTTCTTCGGTCTATCTGGCGACTTTCCAGGAATCAAACCTAGTCCATCCACCGCCAGCGCGTCCATTCCATGTCGATCAAATTCTGTCGTAAAATCATATTTCATCCGCATAACCTCCTAGAATCTCACTTTCATTATACACCGTACCCCGCATCCACTCAACGCCCGACGAAGACTCAGCCCTGTGCCTGCTCTCCATAAAAGCGTGATTCCCGGTAAAAAAACAATCTAAGGTGGCGTTGCAAAAAAATCCTTGGACTCTATAGTCATAGGAATAACGATACGCATGGGAGCAAGACAGAAGAAACTTGTTTCTTCGTAGTCTTGCCCCCGCAAAGACAAATAGGATTGACCCAGCCTAAACAGGCGAAGGTCAATCCATTTGTCTACTGCGTCTAACTCTATGTAGTTTTTTCATAATGTTCACCTGTCCGGTGCAGTTGTTTCTCTTATTTTTCTATACTAGTCCCGTTTCTTACCACAGATGAAGTGCGGACTCCGCAAAACGACATCACGTGATTAGCGCCGTTCACAAAATAAGTTAAAAAACGATGTCTCCCTAGGACTCTATAGTATAAACAATAGAGAGAAGCAACCGATGTGAATTACTGCCGCTGTGAAATTTATTTCCATGCGGCAGTTTGAAGCTCGGTAGGAGCCAAGACGTAGGCTTGGCCCGGTGCCTCTATTGTCAATACTATGAAGACGTCCTAGGGAGACGCAGTTTTAACTTATTTTCTCATCGCTGAAATCACGCGATAGCCTTTTTGCGCGATAAAGTCCGCCACTTCATCCGGATTCGTTGAATCCACATGAAGCACCACTTGCACTTTCCCATCACGGTGATATACCGAAATCGTCGAAACGTTCACGTTGTTTTCACGCAACACATCCGAAATTTCTTCCAGAGGACCTGGTTTATCTTCATTGATTTCAATGAATAAACGAGAACCCGGTGTGTTGTATCCAGAAATTTCGATAAACGCATCAAAAATATCTTTATCAGTAATAATCCCTTCCACGTGTCCACGTGCATCTACTACTGGCAGTACGCCGACCTTTTGTTGACGCATAAGGGACGCAGCTTCTTCTAATAATGTATGTGCCTTCACGGTTAAGACTTGCTTTTGCATAATTTCGCTTGCTGTAGTCTTATTCAATAAATAGTTCAGCTCATGCATCGATAGGCTTGTTGCCATTGAAGGTGAATGCCCCGCAACAAGTTCTTCTGTGAGTAAGCCAACTAACTTGCCATCTTCTACAACTGGCAAGCGGTGAATGTCGTGTTCCTTCATTAAGTCTAGAGCTTTCATAACCGTCGTTTCAGGCGTTACTGTAATGACGTTGGTTGACATATAATCTTTAACTTCCATGATTACCCTCCTAGATATGCTTTCTGAATTTCATCACTTTCTAACAACTCTTGTCCTGTACCGCTTAATACCACTGATCCAGTTTCGAGTACATACGCACGATTTGAAATCGATAAGGCCATTTTCGCATTTTGCTCGATGAGTAAAACCGTTGTCCCTGTCTTTTGGATTTCTTGAATGATTTTGAAAATCTCACGGATAAAAATCGGTGCTAACCCCATTGACGGTTCATCCAACAATAATAGTTTTGGACGACTCATTAACGCACGCCCCATTGCTAACATTTGTTGCTCCCCACCAGAGAGTGTTTGCGCATCTTGGTCTTTACGTTCTTTCAAGATTGGGAAACGCTCGAAGACGTCTTCCATATCTTTTTGAATCGCTTCTTTATCCTTGCGTAGAAATGCCCCTAGTTCAAGGTTTTCTTTTACCGTTAATCCTGGGAATACGTGACGTCCTTCTGGCACTTGCACGAGTCCTTTCTCAACGATTTTCTTCGCAGATGTTGAAGCGATGTTCTCACCTAAGTATACGATTTCGCCTTCTGAAGGATGAATGAGTCCCGATAAAGTCTTCAAGATAGTTGATTTTCCAGCACCGTTTGCCCCGATTAGAGACACGATTTCGCCTTCATTCACCTTAAAATCAACATTACGTACGGCTTGAATCATTCCGTAATGAACTGATAAATTTTTAACTTCTAACATCTACTCACCTCCTAAGTACGCTTTAATAACTGCAGGATTTTGTTTAATTTCTTCTGGAGTTCCTTCTGCAAGAAGTCTTCCATATTCCAACACGTAAATGCGTTGGCAAATTTTCATCACAAGTGACATATCGTGTTCGATTAACACCACTGTCAAATCAAATTCTTTTTGAATTTTCGCAATTAGTTCTGTTAATTGAGCCGTCTCTTGAGGGTTCATCCCCGCTGCTGGCTCATCCAAGAATAAGATTTTTGGTTTTGTCGCTAACGCACGAACGATCTCAAGCTCACGTTGTTGTCCGTAAGCTAAGTTTTTCGCCTTTTCCTCTTTAAGTGTATCCAACTCAAAAATCTTTAGCAACTCAATCGCTTCTTCGCGCATTTTTGCTTCTGTATCATAGTATTTTTTCGTACGGAATAAGGTTGAGAATAATGAGTCACTTGAGTGCGAGTGCATCGCAATCATTACATTCTCTAGTACCGTTATATCTTTAAAGAGACGAATATTTTGGAAAGTACGTGCCATTCCAAGAGTGGTGCGTTTATATGGAGGAAGCCCGTTTAAGTTTTTCAACTGTCCGTCTACTTCTAAACTCACTGTTCCTTCTGTTGGCTCATACACCCCTGTTAACAAGTTGAAGAAAGTCGTTTTCCCAGCACCATTTGGCCCGATGAGTCCGATAAGTTCTCCCTTGTTTACTTTCATAGAAACATTAGATACCGCGGAAAGTCCACCAAAGTTTTTAGTTAGTCCATTTACTTCTAATAACATTACTTCCCACTCTCCTTTGCCTCTTTTTTCTTAGAAAACTTCAAGTTCCCTAGTTTGAATTCCCATGTTCCAAGTAATCCACCCGGACGGAAGATCATAATTAAAATTAACGCTACTGCATAGATGATCATCCGTAATTGTCCAAATGGTTGTAGGACAAGGTTGATAATGCCAAGCAATACTGCTGCTACAAATGAACCTGTGAAACTTCCAATTCCTCCGAATACGACAATAATTAATACATCGATGGATTTCATGAAAGTGAAGTCACCCGGTGTTACTGCTCCTAGCGTTGTAGCAGAAAGAGTTCCACCGATACTTGCAGTGGCTGCTCCTAATACGAAGGCCAAGATTTTATACTTCGTCACTTGAACCCCCATGGATTCTGCAGCGATTTCGTCTTGTAACACCCCATAAGTTGCACGGCCGGCACTACTGAAGGTGTAGTTTAAGATTAAAATCGTTGTTACCACTAAGAAAATATAAGTAATCGTCCATGTATTGGTTAAAGGAATTCCACTGATACCAGCAGCGCCATTTGTGATTTTCATATTGGTCACGGCTACACGAATGATTTCAGCAACCCCTAGAGTCGCAATCGCAAGGTAGTCTCCTTTTAGACGAAGCGTTGGTAATCCAACAAGAAATGCCACGATAACTGAAATAACAACCCCAACTGCCATTCCAGCAAATAGTCCAGGAAGCCCATTGATCATTTTTCCAAGAATCGCACCGCTATAAGAACCAATGGCGATAAATCCAGCATGTCCAAGTGAGAACTGTCCGGCAACCCCAAGGATGAGGTTCAATCCAACAGCATAGATGATATTAATCATGATATTAATGAAGGTACTTTCGTAGTAGAAGTTGATTACTCCTGTTTGTACAAGCACGAAAAGAAGAGCGTACATTCCCAACGCGAACAATGTCCAACGAATATTCTTTTTATGAAATCTTTGCATCTTCTTCACCTACACTTTCTCTCTGACATTTTTACCAAACAGTCCAGCTGGTAATACGATTAAAATAATAAATAATAGGAAGTAAACCACTCCATCACGGTACGGTGAGTACCCGAAGAAGCTTACCATTGTTTCTAATAGACCGATGAGATAACCACCGACCATCGCTCCAGGAATACTTCCGATACCCCCAAGTACAGCTGCAACGAAGGCTTTTAGTCCGACTGTAATCCCCATTGTTGTAGAAATGGTATTGTAGTAAACGCCAACAAGGACACCTGCAATCCCAGCAAGTGCTGACCCAAGGGCAAAAGTAAATGAAATCACTCCATCTACGTCAATCCCCATGAGTTGAGCTGCTTGTTCATCAACAGCAACGGCACGCATCGCTTTCCCCATTTTTGTATAACGAACGATAAATTGTAATAAAGCCATTAATAAAACTGTAATCCCGAAAATCAGGATTTGCTTTCCATTCACTGAAACGTCTCCGAATAAAGTGAATGTCTCTGTTCCAAAATCTGAAGGAAACGGACGAGACTCCGCTCCAAAGAAATAACTCATTGCATTTTCTAATAAGTATGAAACCCCAATGGCTGTAATTAATGCAGCCACACGAGTCGATTTACGAAGCGGCTTATACGCCACACGCTCAATCACAACCCCTAAAATGGCACAAGCAACCATCGCTACCAGTAAAGCGAGGAATACATTCAACTTCAAGACCATTACCGCAAAATAGCCAATGAATGCCCCCATCATATACACATCTCCGTGTGCGAAGTTAATCAGTTTAATCGTCCCATAAACCATGGTATATCCAAGCGCAATTAAGGCGTAAATACTTCCGACTGCGAGCCCGTTTACCAATTGTTGAATTAACAACTCCATATATTTTCTCCTTTCATTTCTATCCTTTATCTAGTGGAAAAGAGAGGCGGAAGAAACTCTCCGTGCCTCTCTTCAAAATATGCTTATCCTAAAATTACTCAGCAGAGTACTCTTGAGCACTTACTTCTTGTCCGTTTTGGAACTCGATTACAACCGCTGATTTCACTGGTGTGTGGTCAGCACCCATTGAGAATGTTCCTGTAACACCGTCAAAGTCTGTTGTTTCTGCTAAAGCTTTTGTGATTGCTTGAGGATCTGTTGACCCTGCTTTTTCGATAGCTTTCATTAACAATTGAGTAGCATCATAACTTAAAGCCGCAAAAGTATCTGGATTTGCACCAAATTTTTCTTTATAGGCTTTTACGAACTCTTGAACATCACTATCTTTACTCAATGTTGAGAAGTGAGATGTGTAGTAAACGTTTGAAAGGTTTGCACTATTTCCTGCTAATGCTGCTAACTTATCACTTGAAAGACCGTCACCACCAACGATCGGTTGAGTGATTCCCATTTCACGAGCTTGTTTGATGATTAGACCCACTTCTTCATAGTAACCAGGTACGTATAATACATCGAAGTCTTTAGATTTCAATGTTGTTAATACCGCTTGGAAGTCTGTATCTTTAGATTGATAGTATTCACGTACTACAACTGAACCACCGATTTTGCTATCAGTATAAGTTTTTTCAAAGGCATCTGCTAACCCTTTAGAGTAGTCATTACCTGTATCTTGTAAAATCGCTACTTTAGCTTTTCCGAATTTCTTGTTAACGAAGTTTGCTCCTACAACCCCTTGGTAGCTGTCAGAGAAACATACACGGTAGATGTATTCATAGACTGAAGATGCATCTCCTGCATTTTTCAATGTGACACCGTCTCCTGTTGTTGCTGGGAATACTGTTGGGATTTTAGCTTGTTCGTTTACAGGGATTGATACTGCTGCATCCCCTGTTGTTGCTGGTCCAACTACGCCGACTACTTTTTCAGAAGCTAATTTTTTCGCAACAGAAGCTACCTCTGTCTTGTCTGATTTGTTGTCATATGAAACGTATTTTAATTCCTTATCAAGTAACTTCCCTTTTTGTTCAACCGCTAATTGTGCTGCATTGTTCATTGAAGTTCCGTAAGTTGCTACGTTCCCTGTTAATTCGAAGTTTCCTCCGATTTTGACTGTGTTGCTATCTGCTGCACTCCCGCAACCTGCTAAAATGGCTGCAACCACAGCTCCTAATGTGAATTGTTTTAATTTCATAAGATCCCTCTTTTCATACTTTAAATTTCTAAGATGAGAGTAGTATATAATATTCTGACAATTCTCGCAACTATTTTCTATTCATTTATAAAAAATTTTTCATAAAAATGAAAAAATGCTTTTGTTTACAAAAAAAGAGACCGCCTTTTACATAAGGCAGTCTCTCCTAACACCTCTTATTTTACTTCTGTATATCCAATCGCTTCTAATTTTTGAGCAGCAGTTGCAAAATCATCAAAATATTTATCCACTAGCTGAGCATCTTTCAATTCAATATTTCCTTCTGCATTCGTTACTAAGTTTGAAAGACCAATTGCAAGCGTACGTTTGCCAGCATATTTATACTCTACTCGAACAAGCATCACAAGGTTTCCGTTTCCTTCGATTAAACCGTCGCCATATCCACTTTCACCTACACCGCTTGATAAACCACGATAATAAGTTTTATCAAAAGTAATGGTCGCATCTGTGTACTTTTTGTTGATTTCTTCTTTTAATTTTTTAACAACTTCATCTTTGTTTTTTGCATCCTCAAATTTGTCAGCAACTGTTTTTAAGCCTTTTACTGGAAGAGTGAAGCTTCCATCGCCTTCTAAAATATAGCCATTTGATTCTAAAACTTTATCGAAGTTTCCGTCAATTTTAATTTTAGCATCTTTTCCATTTTCTAATTGTCCATCATTTTCAACTACAAAACGAATGGAAGCTACACGAGGGTCATTTATGCGAACTTTCGCTTTTCCTTTTTTGTTGAAACCTGTTGCTTCTAATGACACTAATTTTGCTAATTCTTCAGAATTTAGTTTCTTAACAGCCGTTAATCCCGTTACTTTCACTTTTTTCTCTGAAGGAATTGTCACAAATTTTTCTAGATTCTTTGTATTTGCAAACGTTAAAGTAACTTCTTCGTCATTTGATAAATTTTCAGTCTTGCTTGGAGATATTTTAACTTCAGCAATAGCCGCTTTTAATTCTGATTCTGTTTTGGCGTCTGCTTTAGGATTTTCTACTAAGAAAGCGGTGATTAACTCCTCTGTATTGAATTGATACGTAATACGTCCTTTTGTATCAACGCCACTAAAAGACGTTTTAAGGTAGTTTCCGGCATCTACTTTTTTAAATCCACAGGCAGCTAATACAACCGTTGCCATTAAGCATAAAAATGTTAATAACTTCTTTTTCATTTTAGTCCTCCTAAAGTATAAAAAAATCTTAAATATGTTTTATTATATTAAATCGCCTTAATAAGTGTCAATCTTATTAAGATTCCGGATTTCAACTTGATAGAAGCTTTTGTTCATGCTATGTTGATAGAAAGAAATTTATTGGAGGCACCATGAAAACCAAGATTCCAGTCTGGAAAACGATTCGCTTTACCTTCAGCAATTTAACCAAGCATAGTTGGATGTATTTACGTAATTCCTTATTTTTACAGCTATTTATCTCCGTCTTTGGATTTGGATTATTATCGCTAATTTTTAAAGGAATGCTCTTTTTTGCAGGTCAAGCCAATCTAACCTTTTCAAATTTTAAACATGTTTTATTAAACCCTTGGATGATTCCTTTCATCCTTATGTACTTACTCGCGTTTGCTTTTATTTTGTTTTTAGAGTTCTCGATTCTAATTTTTATGATCTATGGAACGATTCGAAAAACACATTTTTCTTGGCGAACCAGTGTTAAAAATGCCTTTATTGAATTAAGGCAACTGCTAAACGGGAATTTTATTGCGTTTTTACTCTATTTTATAACGCTTCTTCCGATTATTAATTTAGGAGATTTAACCTTTATTTCCAAAAACATTTATATTCCTAGTTTCATAACGGGAGAAATCACCAAAACTGGGAGTGGCGTGATAATCTACACGATTTTAATTGTATTGCTCCTTTACTTTCACGCTAGAAGTTCCTTTGCAATTCCACTACAAATTCTGACAGATCAACCTTTTACTAAAAATATTCTACAAAGTTGGAAGATTACAAAAGGGAATACATGGAGACTCCTCTTTATCGTTGGTGTCGTTGAGGCTGTTTTATTCATCTTTGTTGTGGCTATTTCCTTTTTAAGTGTTGCTTTGGTATCTCTTATCAACCCTGAAGGAGATAATGTTTTTCTACTCAGCAGTGTCCTCACGATTGCCAAACTTATTCAAGAGTTCATTATCATTTATACGAAAATGGCTACATTTATCGTCATGACAAAAGTGATTCACGAGCGAAAACTCGTTTCCCTTCATTTATACCAACATCTTCCTGAAGTGAAACATAAGAGAAAAATCGTCACTGCTGTTGCTCTCATTTTTGTGATTGGAAATGCGGCCTCCACAACGCTATCAACCTATGCCAAAGACGCCATGCCTGACCAAGCGATTATCGGTCATCGTGGATATACTTCAAAGGCGGTTGAAAATTCCCTTGAAGGAATTAAAGCTGCAAAAGAGGCTGGCGCTACCATGGTAGAAATGGATATCCTCCTTACCAAAGATCATCAATTCGTGGTGATGCATGATTACAATTTAAAACGACTCGCTCGTCTGAATAAACGGGTTCAAGATATGACCTTGGATGAAGTGAGGGGATTACCGATTTATCAATCGGGATTTGCTAGCCATATCCCGACCTTCGAGGAATTTTACCGAGAAGCTAAAGATTTGAAAATCCCTCTCATCATTGAATTAAAACCTCATGGGGGAGAACCTGAAAATTATGTAGACCTCTTTATCCAAAAATATAAAGAGTTAGGCATCGATTCTTCTAATAAAGTCATGTCCCTCGATTTGAAAGTGATGGAAGAAATTGAAGAAAAAGCTCCAGAAATAAATACGGGTTATGTCATTCCCTTCCAATTCGGAGGATTTGGCAATCCAAAAGTGGATTTCTTCGTCATAGAAGACTTTTCTTATCAAGAATTACTCGTTCTAAACGCCCAGCAACAAGGACATGAAGTCTATGTTTGGACCATCAATAGTGAAGATGTCATCCAAAAATATTTGAACAGTCCTGTGAATGGGATTATTACTGATGAAGTCCAACTTGTGAAGGATTTCAAAGATGATTTTAAAAAGAATAATACGTTAATGGATCAGTTTTTACGAGCACTCGGAATTACTTTAGTGTTCAGTAAGTAAATAACAAAAACAAGAGCCGCTGTGGGATTTCCACAGCGGCTCTTCTCTATTTCAAAGAGAATTGATTATCCAATTTTTGTAACGCCGCCCATGTATGGTACAAGCGCTTCTGGAATCGTCACACTACCATCTTCATTTTGGTAGTTTTCAAGAATAGCAGCGACTGTACGGCCAACTGCAAGTCCTGATCCATTTAATGTATGCACTAATTCAATCTTGCCACTATCTTCACGACGGAAACGAATTTTCGCACGACGCGCTTGGAAGTCCACGCAGTTTGAGCAAGAACTGATTTCACGGTACGTATCTTGCGCTGGAATCCACACTTCTACATCGTATGTTTTCGCTGCTGAGAATCCCATGTCTCCTGTACATAATACGATCGTACGGAATGGTAATCCTAATCCACGCAGTACATCTTCCGCGTTGTCTGTCATTTTTTCTAATTCATCGAATGAATCTTCTGGTTTCGCGAATTTCACCATTTCTACTTTATTAAATTGGTGAAGACGAATTAAACCACGAGTGTCACGACCCGCACTACCCGCTTCAGAACGGAATGATGGGCTAAGCGCAGTGAAGTAAATAGGTAATTGCGCTTCGTCTAAGATTTCGTTTGCGTAGTAGTTTGTTAATGGCACTTCCGCTGTTGGGATTAATGTTAAATTGCGTTCGTCTGTTAATTGGAACACATCTTCTTTGAATTTAGGAAATTGACCTGTACCGTACATTGATTGTTCATTTACCATGTATGGTGTGATCATTTCTGTGTAGCCATGTTTTTCCACGTGTAAATCAAGCATGTAGTTGTAGATCGCACGTTCTAAGCGAGCTCCAAGGCCTTTGTAGTATAAGAAACGGCTTCCTGATACTTTAGCTCCACGTTCGAAGTCTAAAATATCTAGCGCTTCTGCTACTTCCCAGTGAGGTTTTGGTTCGAAATCGAATACGCGTGGAGTTCCTTCACGGCGAACTTCTACGTTTTCCGTTTCATCTGCCCCTACTGGTACGCCTTCTGCAGCTGTATTTGGTAAGCGAGAAGCGATATATTCTACTTTTTCTTCCACTTCTGCTAATAAAGCATCTGTTGCTTTGATGTCTTCACCGACTTGTTTCATTTCAGCGATTTTAGCACTAGCATCTTCCTTATTTCGTTTAAGAAGAGAAATCTCTTCCGTCACTGTATTACGGTATTGTTTTAATTGTTCTGTTTTCGTGATGAGTGCGCGACGTTCTTCATCCAAGTTGCGTAACTCTTCTACTGTCGCACGGTCTACACCACGGTTTTCTAAAGCAGTTGCCACTTCTTCAAAATTCTCACGAATGCGTTTCATATCTAACATATGTTTTCCCTCCATTTTCTGTATAAAAAAATACTCCGCCCCCGACTATTTCTAGTCTTAGGGACGAAGTAGAGTAATTGTCTTCGCGGTACCACCCGGTTTCAATGTTGCCATTGCGCTCATTTGTGAGATAACGGTTTTCTCCGGATAGCTTAATCAATGTTTTCGCTCTCGCACCGTATGTGGATTCGCTGGTCTCTCTTTGCTAGTTTTCACCAACCACTAGCTCTCTACTAAAGGATCGCAGGTACTATTCATACTGTATCATTTGTCTAAGATTGTACACGCCCTAAGCAAAAAGTGCAAGCCTTTTACTGTATTTTTATTTAGAGGCTGTTGGCGTAAATACATTTTGAATTTCGCTCCATACATTTCCAAAGAAGTTTTGAACTTTTTGAACAACTTGTCCAACAAAACCTTTTGCTCCACGGACACTTTCTGTGACCACATTCGATTGCTCCACATCGTAAGCAGCTAATGCTTCTACCGTTCCGTGGTCCTTACCATCTACATATCCTAGATTTTCACCCGGCATTTCAAAGGTCAATGTTCCGACCGTTTGTCCGGCTTGAACAGGCGCTTTTACTTTTCCATCTTCTGTTTTCAACTCATCTAACGGAATAAAGCCTATTTTAATTTGGCTAAGGGCTGTCCCTTTTGGAACGGCTGCAACAAAAGGTTTTCCATAGTCAACGCTCAGTGTTTCTTCCGTCCCTCCTTCCAGAGGAATCGGCGCTAAATTTTGCACGGATTTCCCAGGAGAACCGACAATAAGTCCTTCGTACTTTTTGAACAGTTCATCTAAAAGATGTCTTGTGACTTTAAATCGGTTTAGTGGCTCTTTAGAACCCATACTCACCACAATCACAGAAAATCCATTTCTTGTTGCTGTTGTCGTAATTGAAGCTCCACCGGATCACTCGTTCCAGTCTTCAATCCTGTTACCCCCTCATACTCAAACAAGAGTCCTGGAAGTAAGTAATTGAAGTTATCCATTTTAGTTGTTCCCGATCCATTTGGACGGAAAGTTTGAGTTGAAATCGACGAAATCTTCAAAATCTCAGGAAAATCATTCACTAAATTTTTAGCAATAATTGCAACAGAACGAGCAGACATACTATTTTCATCTTCGTCTCCAAAAGCTGGATTTTTTTCGCTGCCACCATATTTATTCGGTAATCCTGTTACATTAATAATTGTCGCGTCCTTAATGCCCCACTCGTTTAATTTTGCTTTCATTCGTTCAATCCAATTTGCCTCGGAACCACCAATATATTCGGCAATTGCAAGAGTGGCTGCATTGGCTGAATAAATCGAGATAGCATCAAAAAGTTCTTTGATTGTATATTTTTCATTTGGCCATAGTGGCACATTGGATAAATTATAATTGGCACTTAATTGATTTGCTCTGGCACTAATTGGGATTTTTGTTTCCCAAGTGATTTCTCCTTTTTTTATCGCTTCTAAAATTAAATATTGTGAAATCATTTTACTCATTGAAGCAATTCCACGAACTTCATCTTGATTTTTTTGCATCAAAATTTTTCCACTCGTTTGCTCGATTGCAATGTAGCTTTGTACATCTTGAATCGCAGCTGCTTCTTCTTTTTCTTTTGCGGCATCTTGCGCATAAATAACTGGCGTGAAAC
Organism: Granulicatella sp. 572.rep1_STHE; assembly: GCF_001073445.1. Classification (NCBI taxonomy): domain Bacteria; kingdom Bacillati; phylum Bacillota; class Bacilli; order Lactobacillales; family Carnobacteriaceae; genus Granulicatella; species Granulicatella sp. 572.rep1_STHE. The sequence goes on from NZ_JVBO01000042.1 coordinate 20,471, forward strand.
TCGCTGCACTCATAGCAAAAACGCTAAGGGCACACACGAATTTTTTCATCCATTTACGAGGACCTTTCATGTTTTTATATCTCCTAAATCTCTCAAATCTGCTTACTCATGTTACCGAAAAAATAAAGGAAAAACAATGGTAATCTGATTAATCTTTTATTACAAAATTGCGCTTATTTTTAATCTCATATTCGCTTTCTGTTCGAGGAAAAAATATTATTGTATCCACATCAACAATGGATGCCCTTCCATCTTTTAATAAGAAAAAAACACAAAAAGAAAAGTGTTTTTTTCTTGTTGTGTTTTCTTTAAAATCCTTTATGTTTTTCTAGAAATTGTTCTTCTTCTAATGTCGATTTTCTTCCTAAAATTTGATTTCGATGGGGATATCTACCAAATTGTTCAATAATCGCACGATGAGCCAATTCATATTTTTTTCGACGTTCTAATCCTGGTTCGTCAAACCATTTTGCTGCCCAATCATGAATCCACAAGGACTCCGAATGCATGAAAGGCATCACAAGAAATCCTTGCTCCTCTATTGTCAATTCCTTCCAATAAGGTAAAGTTTCCTGTGCAAGCACTAGTGCTAAAGAATCCGCAGCAAAAGCTTTTGCATTCTCACGAAACATATTTCTTGAGAATTGATCCAGAACAATTATTTCGGCTAGACGACCTCGCGGAGTCTTGCGCCAGTGAACCGTTTCGCCTGAAACGATAGCCTCATAAGCGGGAAGAAATCTCGTTCGAATTTCTTCATCAAACTCCTCCGATTTTTTAAACCAATCTGAAGGGGCACATTCTTTAAACCAGAACTCTAATACTTCTTGGGGCGAAACAATCATTATCCAATCGCTTCTTTCTTCGTTTTTTCATCTAGCTGATCGTTCATTCTTCCGTATTTATAGCCTTGCAAATCGACAGTTACAAATAAGAAGCCTAACTCTTGCATCATCTGATTAATCTCTTCGTGATTTTTAACTAATTTTTCAATTTGGTCTGCCCCTACTTCAATACGAGCCAAATCTTGATGCACGCGAACACGTACCGGTTCAAATCCACGTTTTGCAAAATATTCTTCCGCCTTAAACACCGCTTCAACTTTTTCAGGCGTAATACGAGTTCCGTAGGGGAAACGAGAAGCTAAACTGCAAGAAGGAGTCTTATTCCAGTTCGTCACTCCGGCACGTTTGGCTAATTCACGAATTTCTGATTTATATAATCCAGCTTCTTGCAAAAGACTACGCACGCCTTCTTCATTACGCGCCTTCACACCGGGACGATAATCGTTGATGTCGTCCATAATTAATCCATCTGAAAGAACTGTAAAACCTTCTCCTTCCACATTCTTTTTGATGGTTTGGTAGAGCATTTTCTTACTGTAATACCAACTATTCGGCGTGTTTGAAGCAATGTGCGAATCGGATAACTCTTCCATTTCAAGTCCTAATACACGAGCACCCATTTCTGTTCCTAAATCGATTGCTTCACTAAACTCTCGGTCAGAAAACAATTCCGAGTTCACGACTGCCGCAATCACATTGTCACGTCCTAGAGTATCCACTGCAATCTTCAATAAATAGCTACTATCGATTCCTCCAGAATAGGGAACTACAATTTTCCCCACTTCTTTTAACAATTCGCGTAATCGTGCTTCTTTTTCATCCATTTTTTGTTCCTTCTTTCTATCCTAAAAGCTTTCTCGACCTGTAAATTCTTCCAAGTATGCTTTATCTAAAATTAGTAATTTCTGGTTATGAATTTCAACGACGCCTTCTTCTTTTAAATCATGAATAATGCGGTTTACGCTATTACGAGTAGAGATTCCACAAAAGCCAGCAATATCTTCATTCGTAACATTAAAATCGATGAGGATTCCATCTTCTACTTCCACGCCAAATTGATTCATCAATTTATATAGGAAGGAACAGACCGCCCCTTTTTTCCCATTCATCGTCATATATTGCAATGATTCAATGGTTTCAGACAATTTATTCCGGTAATATTCCCGAATATAATCTTGTAAGTGTTTATCATCTCTTACGTATTCCCAAAACTTAATGCGAGGAATACGGTAGAAAGTTGCCTCGTCGCTCTCAATGCGTACGTTAAAAGGTGCTGATGTATAGTTAGAAACTTCGTCACGAACAAGTGAAACGATATCCACGGGCGTAACGTACTCTAAATTAAACTCCCGACCATCTTTCATAATGATACTAGTCTTCACTACCCCATCAATTAATACATAAGTATAGGCTTGTTCTAAACCACGGTATGCCAGGTACATGTGTTTTTTCTTCTTAATAATAGGGGTATTTTCTTTCTCTAAAAAATCGATTAAGTATTTTTCACTGTTCAAATTGAACACTCCTCTAAGACAATTTCCTATACACACTATTATCATCTTACCGCGAAAATATACGTTAACAAATGTTACTAACCTTTGAGACTTCTGCTAAGAGTTATTTGAGTATACTTATAATCGTCAAACAAATTAAAGGAGATGTTATCATGGTTGAAATTAAACTACCTTACGACAAAAAGACAATTACTGCTGTAATTCCTGACAAAAACTTTGCTGGATTACTTGAATCAAAAGCGGAAAACTACCACAATCCACTTTCTGAACAAGAAACAGTGGAAAAATCAATAGATAACCCAATTGGTAGCCAAACTTTAGAAGAATTAGCAAAAGGTAAAAAAGATATCGTATTAATCAGTTCTGACCATACACGTCCAGTTCCTTCACATATCATTACACCAATCATTTTACGTCGTATCCGTAGTGTAAACCCAGACGCTCGTATCCGTATTTTAGTTGCGACTGGTTTCCACCGTCCTTCAACTCGTGAAGAGTTAATTAACAAATACGGTCAAGAAATCGTGGACAACGAAGAAATCGTAATGCACATTTCTACAAACGACGAAGACATGGTTAAAATCGGTCAATTACCTTCAGGTGGTGACTGCATCATCAACCGTATCGCTGCTGAAGCAGACTTATTAATCGCTGAAGGATTTATCGAAAGCCACTTCTTCGCTGGATTCTCTGGCGGACGTAAATCTGTTCTTCCTGGGGTTGCTTCCTATAAAACAATTATGGCAAACCACAGTGGTGATTTTATCGATTCAGAAAAATCACGTACTGGTAACTTAGACCACAACCCAATCCACGAAGATATGTTATACGCAGCACGTACTGCAAACTTAGCCTTCATCGTAAACGTTGTATTAGATGGTGAAAAACATATCATCGGTTCATTTGCCGGAGACATGGTTGAAGCCCACAAAGTAGGTTGCGAATTCGTTCGTGAATTAGCTCATGTAACTAAAATTCCTTGCGATATCGCCGTTTCAACAAATGGTGGTTTCCCATTAGACCAAAACATCTATCAAGCTGTTAAAGGAATGACTGCTGCTGAAGCAACAAACAAAGAAGGCGGCGTGATTATCATGGTTGCTGGATGTCAAGATGGTCACGGTGGTGAAGGTTTCTACCGTAACTTAGCAGACGTTAAAGATCCTAAAGACTTCTTAGAACAAGCCATTAACACTCCAAGACTTGAAACAGTTCCAGACCAATGGACTTCACAAATCTTAGCGCGTATTCTAGTGCATCACCATGTAATCTTTGTATCTGACTTAGTTGAACCAAGTCTTATCACAAACATGCATATGGAATTAGCGAAAACATTTGACGAAGCTCTTGCACGTGCCTTCGAACTTCAAGGAGCAGACGCAAAAGTAACAGTTATCCGCGATGGATTATCTGTCATCGTCGAAGATAAATAATATGAAGCAAGAAGAAATCCTACAACAAGTTAAAGATGGACGCCTCTCAGTCGAAGAAGCGTCCACCCTTCTAAAAGGGATTGAAGACATTGGGTACGCGGCCATTGATCTTTCTCGCCAAAAGCGCAATGGATTTCCAGAAATCATCTATGGTGAAGGAAAAAACATTGAGCAATTAATTGGCATCATCACGGCAATGAACGAGCATAAAACAGCCATTCTTGCGACACGAGTGAACGCTGAAAAAGGTGAAGCTCTGTCACAGGCTTTCCCTGAGGGTATCTATGAACCTCTCGGACGTACCTTTGTCCTTAACCCAATCGCACCCAAACATGAACACTACATCGCAGTTGTTACAGCTGGTACAAGCGACATTCCTGTTGCCGAAGAAGCGGCTGTCACTGCTGAGACATTCGGAAATCACGTCAAACGTATTTACGACGTCGGAGTTGCGGGGATTCACCGCCTCTTCAATCGTCTCGAAGACATCCAAGGCGCTAGCGTCGTAATTGTCATCGCCGGAATGGAAGGTGCTCTTGTCAGTGTTGTCGGTGGGTTAGTAGACGTTCCTGTAATTGCCGTTCCAACCAGCATCGGATACGGAACGAATCTTCAAGGCGTGACGACTTTACTCAGCATGCTGACTTCTTGTGCAAGCGGCGTTACTGTCGTAAACATCGACAACGGTTTTGGTGCAGCCTATTCAGCAAGCATGATTAACAACATTCGAGGAGGACTCGCATGAGCACATTATATTTAGAACCATTTTCTGGGCTGAGCGGTGATATGCTAAATGCTCTTCTACTCGATTTAGGAGCCGACCGCAAGCATCTAGAAGAAGCCCTTAAGACCCTTTCGCTCGACGGTTATCATCTTCATGTAGACCGCATCGCGAAAAGTAGTATTTGGGGAACAGACTTCGATGTGCATATGGAACATGGTGAAAAAGACCATGGCATCGCTGGTGACTTTGATCATCACCATCATGACCATCACCATGAGCACGAACATACACATGAACATGCTCATTCACATGCGCACGAAGAACACACACATGCACACACGCATGAACATTCACAGCCACACGATCATCATCATGACCACGAACATACTCACGACGGTCATTCTCATAAGCATACACATAGTCATCATCACCATCACGGAGAAGTTCGTGGGTTGAAAGAAATCGAAACGATTATTCTTTCAAGTGGTGTCAGTGACTTTGTAAAAGAAAAAAGTTTGGAAGTATTCCGTGACATCGCACAAGCGGAAGCGAACGTACACCAAATGCCTGTGGAGGAAATTCACTTTCATGAGGTTGGCGCAACAGACTCTATCATCGACATCATGAGCTTCTTCATTTTGTGGGAAACACTCGACATCGATACGGTTTACAGCACTGCTGTCACAGAAGGTAGCGGAACAATTACCGTTGCACACGGAGTCATGCCTGTACCAGTACCTGCTGTAATGCAATTAAGACTTGGAACTGCCATTCCATTCTCACAAGACTTTGACATTCATACAGAGCTTGTGACACCAACCGGCCTCGCTCTCTTTAAGGCCATCCGCCCAGTATTTGCACAACCTTCAAATCTAACTGCTACAAAAGTCGGTTATGGTTTTGGGAAACGTGACACGGGTAAATTCAATGCGTTACGCGGAACACTCTTAGAGAAAAGTACACTTTCTCATCGAGTCGTGACTTCCCATAACGATGAAATCATTCAAATCGATACAACCATCGATGACCAAAGCGGTGAAGAGCTTGGCTACATCATGAGCCTTTTATTAGAGGAAGGCGCGCTTGATGTGCATTACACTCCCGTTTACACAAAGAAAAACCGTCCGGCAACACATCTCACGCTTCTCATTCAAGAAGGAGACCTCGAACGGTTTACAGCCATTTTATTTAAGCAAACTTCAACCATTGGCTTTCGTTATCAAAACGTCCAACGTAAAGTCATGACTCGCACTTTCCAGACGCAACAAACGAGCCTCGGAGCGGTGAAGGTAAAGAAAAACCAATACGGTACTTTTACAAAATCAACCTTAGAATATGAAGACTGCGCCAGAATCGCCCACGAAACAGGATTATCGATTCAAGCCGTCTATCAACAATTAATAAAAGAATTACATTAAGGAGAATCAACCAATGGATCAAACATTTATGCATTTATTATTATCAGAATTTATGGGAACTGCCCTCATGATTATCTTCGGGGTCGGCGTACACTGTGATGACGTCTTGAAGAAAACAAAATACGCTGGATCAGGTCACTTATTCGCCATCACAACATGGGCATTCGGTATCACTGTTGCTTTATTTATCTTCGGTGGTGTAAGTATCAACCCTGCGATGGCGCTAGCTAAAGTTGTTTTAGGAGTACTTCCTGCAGAACAATTCATTCCAATCGCAATCGCTGAATTCTTAGGCGCATTTGTTGGTGCGGTAATCGTATGGTTCATGTACGCAGACCACTTCACAGCTTCTGAAGGACTTGTTGATGGCGTTGCAATCCGTAACATCTTCTCAACAAACCCTAACTGCCGTAACTTACCACGTAACTACTTCGTCGAAGCATTTGCAACTTTCATTTTCTTAACAGCAATCTTAGCAACTGAAAATGTAAACAAAGAATTATTACCAATCGTGGTTGGTTTAATCGTATGGGCTGTCGGTATGGGTCTTGGAGGTACAACTGGATTCGCGATGAACCAAGCTCGTGACTTAGGACCTCGTCTTGCTTACCAATTATTACCAATCAAAAACAAAGTCAATAACGACTGGCAATATGGATTATTAGTACCTGGTACTGCTCCATTCGTTGGTGCTGTATGTGCTGCATTCTTCGTTCGTTACTACTTAGGTTACTTTATGTAATATTTAAAATAGAACTATTAAACCCGTGTGGATGTCTTCTACTTCATCCACACGGGTTTTTGATTGTCATCAATACTATTCTGTTTTTTTCTTCTCATCGGCTTTTTGCAACGTCGGTTCTATTTTAAATTCTGAGAAAACAAATGTATTAGTTTCCACTTTACCAGTGTAATAGCCCTCCGAGTCAATCTTATCAATTGTAATCTTAATATGAAGACCTTTCTTTCCAGTATCATACGCTAATGTTGGTGCTAAAAATACTCTTTTCCCATCTTTTTTCATCTGAATATAGAAATTCCCAATCTTATCTGTATCCTTAGAAATCGCAACAGCCCCCTTCGTACGTGACTGCCCTCCGATTAATGTGATAGAAACACGATCCGTTGCACCAGTACTATCAGAATCTCGAAATTCACCAATAATAATTTCCTCAATTTCCTTATCCGTATTATTAATAATCTCATAGCTAAATTCCGCATTGGCATTCTCATTCGTGAAAAAGACACGAATGGCTAGCCATGAACAGACTGCCATTAGCAGAATGATTGCTGCGCTTGCGACCCATTTCCCCACAGACCATTGTTTTAGATTGTATGTCATTTCTTATCCCTCCTTCTAAATCAGGTGCTTTTCAATTCGAATTATACCTCTACTTTTTTAAAACACAATACCCTTTAATTATTTTTACAAATACAAAAACAAAAAACAGCCGACTATTTCTAGTCAGCTGTGTTGTGTTTACTTGCATCGATAATTTTCTTACGGTAATCCTTGTTCCGTCTTAGCGTGAAATAGTCTGGAACGGGATCTTGGCCACCTCTTATAAATGGATGGCATCTGCAAATGCGTCCACAACCCATCAATACGCCTTTTAGCGCGCCATGCTTTTCAACCGCCTGAATCGTATAGCTCGAGCAGGTTGGTCTGTAGATACATGAAGGCGGGAATAATGGAGAAATCCACTTTTGATATCCTCGCACGAGTGCAATCATGATTTTTTTCATCTCTATACTGCTTTCTTAATTAATGAATCTGAAGAAAGCTTCTACTCCTTCTGCTGCAATTACTGTATAAACGTATAATGTGACTGGTTTTGCGATTAAACAAATGGCCACGAATTTCTTAAAGGTCATATGACTAAGTCCTGCCACCATACATAGGAAATCGTCTGGGAATCCAGGAAGGACCATTGCGCCAAAGAAGAAGCGCTCGAAATGCTTTCCTTTGTCTAAATAACCGATGTATTTATTGTACGTATCATCATCCACGAACGCCTTCGCCAATGTCTCCCCATAGCGACGAGCCAACCAGAAGTTGATACAAGAACCAATCATGATCCCCACAAAGTTATATACCCACCCGTAGAACGGCCCAAATACAATATGTCCGATGACACAGGTTAGGCCTCCAGGAATAATCGGATATACCACTTGAGTAATTTGAATAATAATAAAAATAAGAATGCCGACCCAACCCGAATTCGCCACACTTTGTTGGAAAGGCCCATCAAGTGCAAAATAATCATTTTTTGCGACTAGCCATCCTAAAATAATGGTTAAAATAATCCCGATAACGGTCACGATTCGTATAATTTTACGATTTAATTCGATTGCTTTTGATGTATCCACAATGAACTCCTTAAACTATTGATAGTTGCATTATAACAGACAAACTTAAAAAATCCTTCGAAAGTTTCTTACGTTTTGCTTAAGATTCGTGATTTTCTAGGTTCCACGGTTTTACAACGGTAATATGATCCATTAATGCTTCTTGGCGTCCTAGTTGCTCTAGACGTGCCTTACGACGTTCTTCGTAGCCACTGCAGATGAACTTCTCTTCATCTGTTTCTGGAATGATGGCATCTACCGTAAAATCTGTTTCTCCTTCACGAGGAAGTGCCACAAATGTCCAAAAGCTTGTCGCCGCTAAATAGCGTTCGCCGTTTAACACATCTTCTCCGACCACTTTACAGAAGACTTCCACACTCTTCTTCCCTGTTCCTGAGATATACGTTTCTACGCAGACAGAATGTCCTAATGGAAGTGGTTTTAAATAGTTCATCGCGTCCACCGATGCCGTTACTGCAAGACGACGGCAATGACGGGAGACCGTAATCGATGCACAGTCATCAATAATTCGCGTTAAATTTCCTCCGAATAGTGTGTTATGCATATTCACATCGAATGGGAAAATTCTACGCGCTTGAATCGCACGAGTTTGGCTACATGTTTTAGATTGCATTTTCTTAGCTCCTTGGTTGTTTTACTGTTCTATTCTAACATGAAACCAAATTGCGTTCAAAGACACTCAAATTGTGTTTTGGAGAATCCTTCGGATTGAATTATAATAGCTGTAACGTTGCACCGGTTCGAGCTGTACGTAGAAAAAAGACCCACAGTGTGAGTCCGGTAATCCCTATTATTTTTTCTTTGCACGTTTGGCTTCGTTAATCAGTTTCAATGCTCTCTTTCTTGTTTTGATATTTGGGCTCTTCATTTGACGATATGCTGTTGCTAAATCTTGTTTCATTTACCTTACCTCCTCTTTTACCAGCTTGCTTTTTGAACGCCTGGAATCAATCCTTGATGCGCTAATTCTCTGAATTTGATACGTGACAAGCCAAATTTACGCATATATCCTCTTGGTCGGCCATCCGTTTGATCACGAAACTTCAATCGGTTCGGATTTGAATTTTTAGGCAGTTTTCTTAGTCCGTCAATGTCTCCAGCTTGCTTTAGGGCATAACGTTCTTCAGCGTAACGTTCGATGAGCGCTTTTTGTTTTTCATACTTTGCAATTTTAGATTTTTTTGCCATTTTATTCTCTTCTTTCTAAATCGTAATTGTTACGTTTTACATTGTATCAATTGTTTCCTTTAAAATCAAGTGGTTTATCCCAATAAAAAAAGAGAGCCTTTTTTCAAAGCTCTCCTTCAAATCGTATTTATTTAAAATTAGTCAATCCCAACTTCTTTACGAACAACGTCAGCAATACGTGTTACGTAGTCGTGAACGAGTTCATCCGTTGGTGCTTCAACCATAACACGAACAAGTGGCTCAGTACCACTTGGACGAACAAGCACACGTCCGTTTCCATCCATCTCAGCCTCTACAGCATCGATGACTTCTTTAATCGCTGGAACTTCCATCACACCATTTTTATCGCTCACACGAATGTTTACTAATTCTTGTGGGTATGTTGGTACTTCACTGGCTAATTCGCTTAATGATTTGCCAGTTTGTTTCATAACATTCATTAATTGAATTCCTGAAAGTAATCCGTCGCCTGTAGTGTTTAAATCAAGGATAATAATATGTCCTGATTGTTCCCCACCGAAGTTGTAGTTGTTTTTGCGCATTTCTTCAACCACGTAACGGTCACCAACTGCTGTTTGAAGAGCAACCATTCCTTCAGCTTCTACCGCTTTATGGAATCCTAGGTTACTCATAACGGTTGATACAATTGTATCTTTACTTAAAGTCCCTTGGTTCTTGAAGTGTTTACCAAGGATGAACATGATTTTATCACCATCAACGATTGTTCCATTTTCATCAACTGCGATACAGCGGTCTCCGTCTCCGTCAAAACTCAAACCAATCTCTGCTCCTGTTTCTTTTACGAACTCCACTAAGGCTTCTGGATGTGTTGATCCAACGCCATCGTTAATGTTCACGCCGTTTGGTTTGTCACCCATTGTGTGGAAGTCTGTGTCTAAGTCAGCGAATAAACGCGTTAACATTGAAGCTGTTGCTCCGTTTGCGCCGTCTAAAGCGACTTTCATTCCTGATAGAGAATCTACCGTATTTTGTAGGAATTGGCTGTATTTCAATGTTCCTTCTAAATACTCATCTACTGTTCCTAATGCGTCTGTAGAAGGACGTGGTAATGTGTCTTCTTCGGCATCTAATAATGCTTCGATTTGAGCTTCTGTTTCATCTGTTAGTTTAAATCCATCTCCTCCAAAGAACTTAATTCCGTTATCTTGAGCAGGATTGTGGGATGCTGAAATCATAACCCCAGCTACAGCGCCTTGTACTCGTGTTAAATAAGCTACCCCTGGAGTAGGAATCACTCCAAGTTGCATGACTTCAATCCCAACAGAGAGTAATCCAGCAATTAAAGCATGCTCTAATAATTGACCAGAAATACGAGTGTCACGCCCCACTAATACGCGTGGATGTGCATTTCCTTCTGCTTGTTGTAATAATACATAACCGCCATAACGGCCTAGTTTAAATGCTAATTCTGGTGTTAATTCTGCGTTAGCTACGCCACGAACACCATCTGTTCCAAAATATTTGCCCATAAATTTCTCCTTTAGCCTTATCTGGCTTGTGTTGTCTGTTCTTGTGTCGTTGTTTGCTCTTGTGTTGTTTCGGACTCTTTAGTTGTTTCTCGTGAATCCAAAATACCATGATCTACCACCGTAATAGTGACCTCAACTGCTTCTGGGGTAATACTATTGACACCAGATGGTAGTGTTAATGTTACTGTTTTTTTCGTGGTTTGAGTCACGTTGCTCACATCTACCACTACTGGAATAGCTGTAATTTGATTTAAAATCGATTGAGCTCCTAAGATTGTAACTTGCTTAGTAGTAGAATTCAATGAATATGAATAACGTGAAGTGCCACCAGTTGTCGTAAAGACAAGAGGGACTGTTTTGGAGCTAGAAGAAATTGGCACTCGAACTTGTACACGTTCTGGCTCAATTTTCACCGCAACAGGTTTTCCTGTGGCATCCAAAGCTTGTAGTTGTGCTGTAGTCGTATAGTATGATTTTGTCCCTTCAGGAATCGTAACTTTTGCGACTACTTTTTCCACTTGATTTAAAATCGAATCCGCAGCTTTGACTGTAACTGTTCCTGGAGAGGTCAAGCCATCTCCAACTTGATAGCCATTGCCAATACTTGAAGAATCGACCGTTACATTAACAGGAAACTCTTTAGCATTCTTCTTCTCGATGGTAATTTCAACACTTTCTGGTGAAACAATACCTGTCACTCCAGTTGGAAGTCCTGATACTGAAAGAGAAATCGTATGCTTTCCTTCCCCTAACTCTGTTAAATTTGGTGTAGTCACTTTGTACGAACCATTGCTAGATGTGCTTAAAATCAAACTGCTTGGCCCTTCAAGACGTAAAGCAACAGAGTCTGGTAATCCTGTTACCGAGTATTCTTCACTGTTGATATCCACATAAATTGGCACATTTGTAATCGTGTTTGAACTTGATTGTGGATTTAAAGTGCTTGAACGTAATCCGGAATTAGCGTCTTTAGCTAAAATAAATAGAAAGATACTTAGTACAAAAGACATCAACATCAGAAATGATTTTTTATTCATCCAATTAGCCATTCGAACGACCCCCTTTAAAGAGCGCACGTATCCAACGAACGACTGCTGGATCCTTCTCGTCGTGTCCTTCTACCACTAAATGTTGTGACAAAACTTGAACTAATTCTTCAGAAGAAAGTTCTCGATGTAATTTTTCTCGAATCGCTACACTCACTTTCCCCGTTTCTTCAGAGATGATAATCGTAATCGCATCACTCACTTCACTTAGACCAATCGCAGCACGGTGACGTGTTCCTAATTCTTTTGGAATCATCATATTCTCAGATAGCGGTAAATAGCAAGCCGCTGCAGCAATATGATAATCACGAATAATCATTGCCCCATCATGTAATGGTGTATTTGGAATAAAAATATTCGTAATCAATTGATTAGAAATCTCAGAGTGAATCGGAATCCCAGTATTAATAAATTCTTCTAGAGAATTCCCTTGTTCAATCGAAATTAAAGCTCCAATTCTTCGCTTTGCCATATATTGAATGGCTGTATTCAACTCATTAATCATGATTTCTGCTTCATTGGCACTTTCATATTTACGTGAGAAGAAATTCGAACGTCCAATATGTTCTAATCCGCGGCGAATCTCTGGTTGGAACACAATCAATGCAGCCACAACCCCCCACTGAATCACGAAGTTCATAATCCAGTCTAAAGTAGTTAGCCCAAGGAAAAAACTAATAAACTTCATTGCAGCAATTGCCGCAATTCCTTTCATTAAATGAATTGCCCTTGTTCCTTTAATAATCACTAAAATATTATAGAGAATGTACCAAACAATCAAAATATCAATCAGATTGCGAAAACTCCCCCATGAAAATAAACTATTCCAATTTATTTGCATAAAGTTAACCTCTCTTCCACCAATATGTACCTCTCTATTATAGCACAGATAAGAGCTAAACGAAAAAAAGCGCGGATTTTAATGAAGACATTCGTTAACTTCTTCTGTTTTTCCTTAGGGGGAAAAATAAAAAACGTTCTACCAAGTTCGATGATAGAACGTTTTATGATTTTTATTCCCCTTCTGTCTCTGTATTTGCAATGTAGTAAGAATACCCACCAGTCACTGCTACCACCACTACTAGAATCATCGTAGCTACCAAAATTGCAATATTATTTACCATAAAGATTGCTGTTAAAATCATTAATAGTCCAGCAATAATAGAAGCAAAACCAAAGAATCGTTGCGTTTTACGGAAGGCTGCGTCATTGTTTTTTAGCCATGACGCACGGAATCCAAAGTGTTTTGTATTGTCTTTAATCTTAGGAGAGAGATTTCCAATCAGGATAAAGAAAATCCCAAGGATGAATGTCAAAAAACGTCCTATTTGTGTCCCAATCGTCACTCCATTTAAATACAACCAAAATTGGAAATAAGCAACAACATTCAGCAATAGCAGAACTAACCAACTAATAGAACGAGCGGTTTTCACATTCCCCCCTGTTAATTTAGGAGAAGTGCTAGCAATACGAATGATAAATCCAACAATAGCGACAATCACCGGATAAATTAAAATTGTAAATCGATTGGCAGTGCCGGTAATATTTCCAGAAAAGTCGAAATTAGATACAATGGTCTCCGGTAAGAACCACACCACCACTAGAGCCACAACGAGTGGTGCGAACATCAATGCAATATAAGTATATTTTTTTATTTGTTTTACTTGTTCCATGTTATTTTCCCCCAATAATTTGATTGATCCATACAATCGCTTCATCCAGTACGGTCAAATTCAATTCATAATAAATAAAGTTTTTATAACGTGTTTCATAGATTAAATCAGCTTGTTTTAATTTTCTAAGATGATAAGACAAAGCTTGCGGCGTCATCCCAATTAACTCCGCTAAATCACCTGTATTGGTCTTCCCTTTACGCAGAATTTCCAAAATTTGGCGACGCGTTTCGTCCGAAAGAGCAGACATTACTTCATTAACTGCCATCTCCTCAACTTCTTTCTATTTAAATTTATCTTTAAGTAGATTATACTCCTGAGGGATGTAAAATGCAATATCTATTTAAAATATTTTTTAATAAATTTTCGTGTAAAAGAAAGATGATACCTACGATTTCTTACGGTATCATCTTTTTAAACTTGTTCTTCTCTTAAATTAAAGTTCGTCACTTAAACGTGCGAACTCTTCAATTGTCAGTGTTTCTGCACGTCTGGTTGGGTCGATACCTGCAGCTTCTAATGCAGCGGCTAAGCTTTCTTTTGTATGGCTATCCCCAACATAAGCTTTAGTTAAATTATTCCATAACGTTTTACGACGTTGCACGAAGCTGTTTTTCACGAGTGCGAAGAATTTCGCCTCATCTTTCACTTCTATGAGTGGTTTTTCGCGACGTTTCAACACCAAAATCGCAGAATCCACATTCGGAGCTGGATTGAAGACCGTCTTCGGCACGATAAATCCAATGCTTGCCTCGCAGAAATATTGAATCGCAATCGTCAAGGATCCATACGCCTTCGAATTTGGCTCAGCCGTCATTCGTTGCGCCACTTCTTTTTGCATCATCATCGCAAAACCATCGATTGGTAATTTTGATTCCAATAAATTCATAATGATTGGCGTTGTAATATAGTACGGCAAGTTGGCCACGACTAATAACGGCTCATTAATGTCGAAATGCTCTCCGATGACTTGCTCCAAGTCGACGTCCAAGATGTCGCTATGAACCACCGTTACGTTATCGTATGGAGCCAATGTTTCATCGAGCACTGGCAACAAACGGCCATCGATTTCAAACGCCAGCACTTGTTTGGCTTCTCTTGCTAGACGTTCGGTCAACGCACCAATCCCTGGTCCGATTTCAATGACGTTTGTCGTTTTGTCGACTCCCGCCACCTCTAGCATACGCGTTAAAATATTCGGTTCAATTAGGAAGTTTTGCCCTAGACTCTTCTTTACCGTTAGCCCATGACGTTCCATAATCTCGCGCGTTCTTTTCGGCGTCGCGATATCCTTTATTTCATTCATGTTTGTCCTCATTTTCTAAGACAGCCTCAAGTGCCGCCCTTAATTGTTCTTCTGTAATACCAAATAATTGTAATCTTTTCGCGAACTGTTTTCCATTCGTATGGCCAATTTTTAGAAAATCCGCTACCTTTTGACGTCTTGTTGCTGAATCTGGTCGTCCGATAAACCCAAGCGCCATCAGTGTTGCCTGCGAAATCACTGGTTCTCCCGTTACTGTTGAAATCTCATGCACCGATTCGAGCGCTCGCTGAATCGCTTCGGTACTCGCGTGTTCCACCCCAAGACTCTTATGATTGTCCTTCCTGACGGCTTCTGCACGTTCGATAAAAGCATGTTTTACACCAGGTACGCGCTCTTGAATAATGTTTCGAATACGAGTCCCAGGATAATCTGGGTCCGTAAACACAATCACCTCACGTGTTTGAAGTGCCTTTTGAATGAGCGCAATCGTTTCTTCGTCAATCGCCGAGCCATTCGTTTCAATCGTTTCGATATCCGGATAGATTTCTCTCAAGCGTCTTGTATCGTCTCGCCCTTCTACGACAATGACTGGATTCATAGCAAGCCTCTTTCTTCCATACGGAATAACTTGATGGCATTTTGTGTGGTTTGGTGGGCCACTTCTTCCCAAGCAAGGCCGCGTTCTTTGGCAATCGTTTCAACGACATAGCGCGTATAGCCAGGTTCGTTTCTCTTTCCACGGTAAGGTACGGGCGCTAAATACGGCGCATCGGTTTCCACTAACATACGGTCGAATGGAACTAATTTTGCACATTCACGAACTTGTGGCGCGTTTTTGAAGGTCGTCACACCGCTAAAGGAAATATGCATGCCTAAATCTAAGAAGCGCTTCATAAATTCCACGTCGCCATTATAACTATGCATAATGCCCCCGATGTCTTGAATACCTTCTTCTTTTAGAATCTTGTAGCAATCTTCTGTCGCATCGCGGTTATGAATCACAATCGGTAGTTTCATTTCTTTAGCAATCGCGATTTGGCGACGGAACACCTTGTCTTGTTCCTCGGGCGTTGAATCTTTCCAATAGTAATCCAGTCCCATTTCCCCCATTGCGACCACTTGCGGATGCGTCAAACGTTCCTGAAGCCAACTTTCGATTTCTTTATTATACTGGTAGGCTTCGGTTGGATGCCATCCGATAATCGAAACCACTTCTTTGAATTCTTCACTCAGTTCAAGACTTCGCGTAATCGTATCCGTATCAAACCCCACCACCGCAAAACGCGTTACGGCGAGTTCCTTTGCACGCGCGATAACCTCTTTTTCTTCTCCTGTAAACGCAGATACATTTAAATGCGTATGCGTATCAAAAATCATCATTTCGCCTCTTATCTTGTTGCCCCATTTAAGAATGGGTTTGTCGCAATTTCATCTTTTAGCGTTGTTGGCTCCCCGTGGCCTGGGAAAATCACCGTTTCAGCAGGTAATGGTAATAAGTATTTGTGGATCCCTTCCATTAACTCTTTATGACTTCCGTATGGAAAATCACTACGTCCAACGCTTCCTTTAAACATCACGTCCCCACCGATAACAAATCCATTTTCTCTAAAAATAA
This sequence comes from Granulicatella sp. 572.rep1_STHE, assembly GCF_001073445.1. Taxonomy (NCBI): domain Bacteria; kingdom Bacillati; phylum Bacillota; class Bacilli; order Lactobacillales; family Carnobacteriaceae; genus Granulicatella; species Granulicatella sp. 572.rep1_STHE. The sequence continues at coordinate 37,054 of NZ_JVBO01000042.1, forward strand.
AGATGGTTCCACCAGGTGAGTGCCCTGGAATATGCGCTAATTCAGGTTCAAAACTTCCAACTTTCCATTTGCCCATTTCTTTAGGGAAATAACCATCTGCTGGCTTAGTGGTAATATTTTCGCCAGAGTAATATGAACGGTTCAATTCAGGATCGTGTAAAAATACTTTTTCCAACTCATTCATATACATTGGAATATTGTATTCCTCACGAAGCGCATCTACTGCTCCGATATGGTCTCCGTGTGCATGTGTTAATACAATCGCTACTGGCTTCAACCCTTCTTCTTTAATTAATTGTTTAATATCCTCGGCTTGTGCGCCTGGGTCAAAAATCACGGTTTCTTTATTTTCATCAATTAAAAAGTAGACATTTTCTTCTAAACGTCCTACTGGAATGCTTAATAACTCCATCTGTATTCCTCCTTTAGGTCTCCTCTTAACTCTACATAAAATAGTGAGTTCTTGCAATCAAAAAACGCCCAAGCATAGAGCCCAGACGTCTGTTGATTAATCATTGATTAATTTTTTCAAATCGATGGCTTTGTTTAATGCCGTCATCAACGGAATACCCGCTAATAATACGACGATTTCACCAAAGAATGTTTGCGCGTAGCTTAACCAGAATGGTAAACCTAATGCTAAGTTCAATTCAATCGCTACTAAGAAAATCATCACACTGAAGACACCTGCTAAAACAAACATACGTGTTTTAACGTCTTTCACTGATTTGAAGAAAAGTGCGCTGATAGCGAATGAAGCAATTGTATGTCCTAATCCGAATACTAAGTCATACAAACCTAGACCAGACGCTGACATAAAGACTGAGTTGACAAGTAATACACCGGCAACCACACCGATTCCGTATTTTTTGTCAAAAGCGAATAAGTGGTTCAACATTTCCGCAATACGAAATTGAACATCTCCGAATGCCATAAATGCTGTTAATGATGTAACGACCACATAAAGCGCTGCGATGATTGCGTTAATCACAATCAATTTTGATTTTTTATTTTGCATGTTACTGCCTCCTAGTTTTTTATTGAGGGATGGTTTCGAACCTCATCGGCAAAAAACGCCATGTGCTATTGTACTATAAACAGCGTAAGATTGGTAGTCTTAAGTTGAATTTCTTTATCCTCTACAAATTTGTTCTTTGAATTTCTTCTTACACCGTTTGTGAGCCCCTTTGACAGAGGTAACCGACTTATCGAAGTGATCCGCCATCTCTTCAAACGTCTGCCCGTCTAACACCCCTAGAAACACTTCTCTTTCAAAGCGAGATAAGTGATGGAAGTATTCCTCCGCATCTTCATGTAAAAATACTTGTTTCTCGCAAGATTCTACGGAAGCTGACATCAACGCTAACTCCCCTTTATCCCCGTGGATTAGAAGATTATGAGGAACTACTCTTTGTCGATGCTCCCTTCTCAAACACTCCACTGCTAATTTTTTTAGGCACCGTTGATAATAACCTGCAAATGAAACAGCATGGTCTTCATTATATTTATCTAATGCTCGTAACATCATGACTCTAGCTTCTTGAGCAAAATCTTCTTGATCCATCTCATGAAAGAAATAATGATGATTCATACTGGCAATTAAAGGCTCAAATCTCTTTAATAACTCGGTGATGGCCTCCTCATTATTTGCTTTAGCTAAGTGAACTACTTCCGACAACTCTTTCTTTTCCATAAAATAACCTCCCTATAAATTCCTCCCTCATTCCTTCTCCACTTCAGTATATTGATTAACAAACATAAAAAGCCCTAGTTTTATCGGATAAAACCAAGACTTCTTAAGAATTAAATTCATTTGTCTTCTTGAAAATAAAAGATAGGATTATTTCCTAACCTTCTTAATTGCTTTTGGAAGAATTTCTACTCTTCTCTTTTCTCTTGAAATAATGCACACCATAAGTTTGATAGAAATCGACTTTCAGCTGTACGAATCGTTTCAAGTCTCTTAATAATTGATATAATTGCGCTCTTTTTTCAAACTCGCGTCTTGTTTGTGGCAAAGGTCTTTCTCGAAAATGTTCTAACATGGCTTCAATCTCATCAATGAGTTGACTCGCTGTGTTTTGTTCCGCTAATTGCTCTGCTGTCTGTTTAAACATTTCAGACAAGATGGCCATTTCTTCCCCATCCCAGCGAAATTCATTTAAATTGACCGCCATAATTTCTAATAACTTTGTTTGATCACGTCGCATTTCAAAATACTGTTCATCGTAGGTGATTTCACTTGTTAGATGGTTCTCTGATTCTAAGCGAACATATTCTCTAGCCGCTTTCAATTTTTCTTTCACAATTTGAAGAACTTCGCCATCATTTTTTCCATTTCCAACGGATAAAAATCCAGACATTTTCAATAGAACTTCTCTCATTTTTGATTCAATTTCTTCACGAATGTCAATAATATGTTCGCGGTACGATGGCATATACCAGTTGAATAAAATGGCAACACCCGCTCCAATCGTCACAAGAAGCATTTCATTCACAAACAGGGAGAACGTTAATTGTTGCTGCGTCCAAAGATGAATGACTAACACCGTACTTGGTGCGACTCCAATTTCTACTTTTAATAAATAAGCCATCGGAATATAACATAATAAGTAAATTCCAAAACTCATCGCATCAAAACCAAAAGCCCAAAAGACGATTCCACCGACCAAAAGTGCCAATAGGGCTGCAGCTAATCGTTGACTAGTGGCCGCTAAAGAGATTTTCTTTGTATCCATTACACTTAAAATCGCAATAATGGCAGCTGCAGAGGGGGTCGACAAATTGAATGCTTGTGCAATCATTAAGGCGGTAAATGCCGAAACGATTACTTTCATTATTTTAAGCTTCATTATGGATCACTGTATCTCCTTGTATTTGATGCCCTTCCAACTCTAGAAGGGTACTTTTTCTATTCAATCCTCCCGCAAATCCTGTTAATTTTCCTGTTGTCGCAACGACTCTATGACATGGGACGAGAAGCGCAATTGGATTTTTCCCAATAGCGTTTGCGACTGCACGAGGGGAGGTTTTTCTACCTATCTTCTCGCTGACACGGTGAGTAACTTCATTATAAGTCCATACTTCTCCAAACGGAATTTCTAGCAATGTATTCCAAACACTTTGTTGAAAAGGAGTTCCTCCTTCATAAGCAATCGAAAACAAAGGAGTTCCTGGAGTTTTCTCATGATAATACTGATTAATCCAAGTTTTTACTGGTTCCCAAAGTGCTAGTGAATCATCCCATTTTGGATTTTTCACAAAGGCACACTCATATTTTTGCCCTTCAAACCACAAACCGGTTAATGCCACCTTATCACTTGCAGCAATCATCACTCCTAGTGGTGTATCTATCTTCGTCAAAACCGTCATGGCTAATTCTCCTCATTTCTCATTACAAATCTATTTTTCTATTATATAATATTTTCTATCGAATGAAATAGGAAAGGAGCACTTTCATGCTCATTAACGAAGCCGTTTTACATATTTTAGATAAAAATTCAGGAAACTTACTATTATCTCAGGCCCCACTGCAACTGAGTGATCCATTTCTCATTGAATACATTACAAAACTCGTGGATAAAATCAAAAAAGGCGATCCACATATCGGTCAACTAGCTTCTAGCGAACCGCTTCTTGGATATCTAGTAGACGAAGGAATTTCTTTCTTAGAAAAGACGCAACAGTTATCCGATAAGCTCTTTGCTCTTATTGCTTCAGCAGAAGAAATCGGACCAGCAGACTACCTATTCTTTACGGGAACAAGCGATACAGGCGGCACACTTTTTGGAATGATTCGCCTCGATTACAGTTCAAAAGTCACACACTTTGTCGATTATGAAGGCGAAGCCGTTAGCAATACCATCTTGCAAAATCACGCAATCTTGCCAAACGCGACGCAAAAACCTTCGGAAGCGTTCATCGTAGATTTATCAAACGGAAACTATACCTTAATCGAGAAAAAAGTGGTAATCGAAGGCCAAAAGACTGCCTATTTCTCTGAAAAATTCTTAGAAATTACTGTACCGGTGACAACGAAAGAACATATCAAGGAAATCAAAAAAACGGTCACTCATATCGCGAAAAAACACGACGAGGAACCGTACAAAGCGCTGGCAACGACGCAACAAGCCATCTTCCACCAGCTTGAAGAACACGACGAAATCGACGCCGCAGCTATCTTCGACAAGGTGTTCGAGGAAAAAACGCTCGCACGTGAAGCCGCACAGTTGGCCATCACCGAAGAACGCGTTCCAGAGAAAATCGCCGTAACGAACGTGCCAAAATATGAACGCAAATATAGCAAGCAAAAATTCAAACTCGACAACGGCATCGAAATTACTATTCCAAGTGAAATCTACGAAAACAAGGAAATGGTCGAATTCATTAATAATCCGGACGGCTCGGTTTCGGTACTGATCAAAAATATCGAAAGCATCTTAAATAAATTTAATGCGTAACACCATCTATCTAATGTAAAACAAGAAACCTCCTAGAAAAATTCTAGGAGGTTTTCGTTTATAACGGCTTCTTCAATGGAAGACCCGGTTTTCTAGGATATTTATTCGGAGTTTCCTTCGTCTTTAAAATCTTGACAACATGACGGTTTCCGCCTTCATATGGCAAGTCGAAAGAGACGTCCCCTTCTACTTTTCCGCCAAGAATCGCGATTGCTTTTTTCGCTTCTTCCAACTCAACTTCTGTATGCGCCGCTTTTAACGCGAGGAAATACCCATGCTTTTTCACGAGTGGCATGCAAAATTCGCTCAGTACACTGAGTTTGGCAACGGCACGAGCAGTCACCACATCAAACGATGCACGGAACTCCTTGTTTTGCCCAAAGGTTTCAGCGCGGTCATGGAAACATTGCACGTCTTTTAGCCCAAGCGTCTCCACTAATGTATTCAAGAATGTAATGCGTTTATTCAATGAATCCACAATCGTCACTTTCAAGTCTGGGAAGACGATTTTCAGCGGAATACTTGGAAATCCTGCACCCGCCCCAACGTCGCAAAGCGTTTGGTCGGTCAATTCATGATGAAATCCAAGCGCCAATGAATCATAGAAATGCTTCAAATACACGCCTTCTTCATCCGTAATCGCCGTCAAGTTCATCTTTTCATTCCATTCCACTAATAGATGGAAATATTGGTCGAACTGCTTCTTTTGTACATCCGACAGTGTAATCCCATGCACTTCTTGGAGTCTCTGATAAAATTCTTCTGGTTTCATACGCGCCTCCTTATTCTTGCACTTTAGCAATCTTGCCTTGTTCGATATAGACCATCAAAATCGATACGTCGGCTGGGTTCACCCCGCTAATACGGCTCGCTTGCGCAATCGTTTCTGGTTGAATCAATTTCAAACGTTGACGCGCTTCTGTAGCAAGACCGTTAATCGCATCATAGTCGATATTGGCAGGAATACGTTTGGCTTCCATGCGTTTTAATTTTTCAACTTTTTCAATCGCTTTTGCAATATAACCTTCGTATTTAATCGAGATTTCTACTTGTTCTTTCACTTCACGAGAGACTTCCACCGCTTCTCCGGCAAAGCCTACTAATTCGTCATAGCTTAATTCTGGACGTTTCAACAAGTCGCTTAGAAGGATGCCGTCTTTCAATTCTGCAGATCCTTTTTCGGCCAAGAACGCTTGTAATTCGGCAGTTGGCTTCAAGCGAATCGATTGCATCCGTTTGATTTCGGCTTCAATCGCTTCTTGTTTTGCTTGGAACTCAGCATAACGTTCGTCGTCAATCAATCCTAGTTCGCGTCCTTTTTCCGTTAAACGTAAATCGGCATTATCATGACGAAGTAAGAGACGATATTCCGCACGAGAAGTCAATAGACGGTAAGGTTCTGTCGTTCCTTTTGTGACCAAGTCATCCACCAATACGCCGATATACGCATCGCTTCGGCCAAGAATAAATGGCTCTTCTCCGCGAATCTTACGCACGGCATTAATCCCAGCATAGAGCCCTTGCCCCGCTGCTTCTTCGTATCCACTCGTTCCGTTCATTTGCCCGGCAGTGAATAAGTTTTGGACAAGTTTTGTTTCAAAAGTATTTTTCAATTGCTGCGGCACGACCACATCGTACTCGATGGCGTAACCCGTACGCATCATCTCCGCATTTTCCAACCCTTCCACGCTACGAATCATCTTGATTTGCACGTCTTCTGGAAGAGAAGTCGACAATCCTTGAATATACACTTCTTCCGTATTTTCTCCTTCTGGTTCTAGGAAAATTTGGTGACGAGGCTTGTCGCTGAAACGAACGATTTTATCTTCAATCGATGGACAGTAACGCGCGCCGACCCCTTCAACAATCCCTGTAAACATCGGTGCACGGTGTAAGTTTTCACGAATCGTTTCATGCGTTTGTTCGTTCGTATACGTTAACCAGCAAGGAATTTGGTCGTAGCGGTAGTCTTCGTCTTTTGAGGTAAAACTAAATAAGTTTGGCGTGTCGTCCCCTGGTTGAATTTCTGTTTTACTATAATCAATCGATGAGCCCTTGATACGTGGCGGAGTTCCTGTTTTGAAACGCGCCAATTCGAAGCCTAATTCGAGTAAGTTCTCTGATAATTTAATCGATGGTTGAGAGTTATTGGCACCTGAAGAATATTTCAATTCACCGATAATAATTTGACCACGAGAAGAAGTTCCAGCCGTTAAAACCACCGCTTTTGAACGGTAAATGGCACCTGTATTTGTGATAACCCCTTTACATACGCCGTCTTCCACAATCAATTCTTCCGCAATTCCTTGGCGTAAATCCAAGTTTTCTTGCTTCTCGATTGTCTTCTTCATTTCTTGCGCGTATAAATGCTTATCCGCTTGCGCACGTAAGGCACGTACAGCAGGACCTTTCCCAGTGTTCAGCATACGCATTTGAATATACGTTTTATCGATGTTGCGACCCATCTCACCCCCAAGAGCGTCGATTTCACGCACCACAACCCCTTTAGCAGGTCCTCCTACAGATGGGTTACATGGCATGAAGGCCACCATTTCTAAGTTCATTGTGAGTAATAATGTTTTTGCACCCATACGTGCACTTGCTAGCGCCGCTTCACTGCCGGCATGTCCAGCACCGACGACAACTACATCATAATTTCCAGCTTCGTAAGTTGTTACCATAGTCTCTCCTTTACTTTCTTTCTCCATAAAATTCTACATTGTGACTAACATATTCGCCTGTTTCATAATTAAACTTCGCAGAAAAGAACGGATCATTCTCTAAAATCCACTCTAGAAAAATGCGATCCCCTTCCCAAGACGGTTTCTGGAGGACTTCATCGTAAGGAACCCATTCCAGCGTCCCTTCTGGCGAATCAATCAGCTCTCCTGAAAACTCCGTCACACGAAACACATACGTATACCAGTCGTGTCCTGGGGTGAATTCTGGGAAGGTGATGATTCCTTTCATCTCCATCTTTGTCGCCGTCAGTCCTGTTTCTTCAAAAATTTCACGAACGGCACATTCTTCAGGAGTCTCTGCTGCTTCAAGCTTTCCACCAACGCCAATATACTTGCCCTCATGGACATCGTTTGGCTTTTTGTTGCGTAATAACAGTAAAAATTCTTTGCCATTATCGATATAGCAGATCGTCGCTAGCTTCGTCATCAGCATTTCCTCCTTGTGCCTTTCGTTGAAAGAGTTATAACTTCAATTCTTTACGGATATCTTCATAGTAGCGATAATGGCTGTACCGGTGGAAGCCTACAGTCTTCCAACCTATCGAGCCTCAAAGATTCTCTAAAAATCAATTTTAAGAGAATCTAATTCGCATCGATTACAACCGCCATTACTGCTACTATAGAATCCGTAAGAATTTCTGTTATTACTCTTTCACGAGAGCCTACAATTAAAATTCTGCATGCTCTCATCTCTTATTATTCGTATTCTGTATCAGTTTCTTACAGCAAACTGCCAACTCTCTACCTCTTTTGAGCACACTTGCTTATTTACCCAAGCAGAACTGGCTGAACAATTGTGTTAACAGCTCGTCTTGAACCGTGTCGCCTGTGATTTCGCCCAAGAGATCCCAAGCGCGGGTAAAATCAATCTGGATTAAATCAACAGGCATACCCATGTCGACCCCGTTCGCCACTTCTTGCAGCGCTTGTTCTGCTTTTTCAAGAAGCGCAATATGACGCGTGTTCGATAAGTACGTAGCGTCGCGCTCATTCATTTGCCCTTGGAAGAAGTAATCGGCAATCTTTTCTTCCAATTGGTCGATGCCTTCTTTCTTCAGCATTGACGTTGTGACAATTTCGCTGTCTGTTGCGAATTCTTTGACCTTGTCCATATCAATTTTTGTTGGTAAGTCTGTTTTGTTTAATAAAATAATGCGTTTGAAACCTTTAGTTTGTTCTAATAAGCGGAGGTCTTCGTCCATCAACTCTTCGCTTTGGTTTAAAATTAAGAGCACGAAATCCGCTTCGCTTAATGCTTTACGGCTTCGTTCCACCCCGATACGTTCAACAACGTCATCCGTTTCACGAATTCCCGCCGTATCAATCAGTTGGAGTGGCACTCCTCGAACATTCACATACTCTTCAATCGTGTCACGAGTCGTTCCTGCGATATCCGTTACGATGGCTTTTTCCTCGCGTAATAACACGTTCAATAGACTCGATTTTCCTACGTTTGGACGTCCAACAATCGCTGTCTTCAATCCGTCACGCAAAATTTTTCCTTGGCTTGCCGTGTTTAGCAATGCGCGAATGCCTTGTGAGACTTGCTGCGTCTTCTCGCGCAACAGTTGCAAGGTCATCTCTTCCACATCATCATACTCTGGATAATCGATATTCACTTCCACTTGCGCTAATGTGTTTAAGATTTCTTGTCGTAAATTCTGAATTAACTTCGAAAGTTCTCCGTCGAGTTGGCGCATCGCCATTTGCATCGATTTATCCGTTTTGGCACGAATCAAATCCATCACGGCTTCCGCTTGCGACAAGTCGATACGTCCATTCAAGAAGGCGCGTTTTGTAAATTCACCTGGCTCGGCCAGACGTGCTCCCATGCGAAGAACGAGTTGTAAGATGCGGTTAATCGCCACAATCCCGCCGTGACAGTTGATTTCCACAACGTCCTCACGCGTAAAAGTCTTTGGCGCGCGAAGCACCGTCACCATCACTTCATCAATGACTTCATCGTTCTTTGGATCCACGATATGCCCATAGTGAATCGTATGACTGGGTTGTTCTTTTAATCGTTTATCTTTCAATCGATACACTTCGTCTGCAATGCGAATTGCATCCTCTCCACTGATACGGACAATCCCGATTGCTCCTTCGCCAGGCGCCGTTGAAATCGCCGCAATCGTATCAAATTCTGTCTGCATACTGTCCCTCACTTTCGTTTTATTGCACAAAAAAAGTGCACACTCCACCCCTTCGTTTCTAGGGTGGCTCGCACTTTGACTGCTAACCGATATTCTCAAAGAGATTATACACTATTTTATGTAGAATTCATAGACAGAAAGCCAATATTAGATTTTTTTCTGAGCGACTTGTATTTTTATTTCTAAATTTTATACTTGTCATTGCACTCCTTTACAAAACAAGCTACAATCAAACTATGAATTTAAAGGAGGATTCCTATGACCGTAGAACATCCATTTAACAAAATCGTAGAAGGCATTGCAGTTTCTGATATTCGTCAATTTGACGCAGAAGTTTCTACAATTCCTGGCATTATCAAATTAACTCTTGGAGAGCCAAACTTTGACACACCTGAGCATATTAAAGAAGCGGCTATCCAAGCGATTAAAGACAATCATTCACACTACACACCAAACTCAGGGATTCCTGAATTACGACAAGCTGCGGCAGAATATTACAACAAGAAATTTAATTTTAATTACACAGCAGACCAAGTGATCACAACAATCGGGGCAACGGAAGGGATTAACGCTAGCTTACAAGCCATCTTAAACCCTGGCGACACTGTTATCGCGCCAACTCCAGTCTTCCCGTTATACTTGCCAATCACATTGGTGAACCAAGGGAACTTCATTACAGTAGATACAAGTGAAGACGGCTTCGTTTTAACAGCGGACAAATTACGCGAAACCATCGAAGCAAACCCAGATAAAAACTTTAAAGCAGTTGTTCTTGTATACCCAAGTAATCCAACAGGCGTAACATATTCTAAAGAACAATTAGAAGATTTAGCTGAAGTGATTAAAGAGCACCAACTATGGGCGTTGTGCGATGAAGTATATGCGGAATTAACATACGACAAGACTCACTACTCTCTTGCAAACATCTTACCGGAACAAACCATTGTCATCACTGGTTTATCAAAATCACACGCAATGACAGGATGGCGTATCGGATTTATCTTAGGACCAACACACTTCATGAACGAAGTCGTAAAAACACACCAATACATGGTGACAGCTCCAACAAGCTTTGCGCAATACGGAGCGCTTGCGGCAATGTTACATGGCCAAGATGACTGCGCGAAAATGATGGTTGAATATAGCGAGCGTCGTGACTACCTGGCTGCGGAATTGAAGAAACTTGGCTTCGAAGTGGCAAGTCCTGACGGAGCGTTCTACTTATTCGCGAAAATTCCTTCTAAATGCGGTACAGACTCATGGGTATTTGTGCGTGACCTTGCTCCAAAAGCAAAAGTAGCGCTCATTCCAGGGATATCTTTCGGACCTGGTGGCGAAAGCTATGTTCGTTTCAGTTACGCTGCTTCAATGGAAAACTTAAAAGAAGTTGTTGCTCGTTTAACAACTTACTTAGCAAACATCTAACATTTGGAAGGCGAAAAAGACCATATATGGTCTTTTTCGCCTTCCAGCTTTAAACGATATAGCTTATAAACTATATCGTTTTTATTTTTTATCTCAGAGGTAGAATAAACAATAAAAGAACTAAAATTATCATATATGATAATTTTAGTTCTTTTTCTTATTTCCAAATACTATCGATAAAAGTGTCGCGACCTGAAAGTCCGCGGTAACGTTTGTAATGTTCTGGATCCTTCTTGTAGAAATCTTGATGATATTCTTCTGCTGGATAGAACGTACTTGCAGGCTCGATTTTTGTCACGATGTCTTTTTTGAATCGACCACTTGCTTGTAAGGCCGCTTTAGAAGCCTCCGCAATCTTTCTTTGTTCCTCGGAATGATAGAAAATCACCGGTCTATATGAATCGCCACGGTCCACGAATTGTCCCATTGCATCCGTTGGGTCCGTTTGTTGCCAGTAGACTTCTACGAGTTTTTCGTATGGAAATACTTCTGGGTCAAACGTGATTTGCACGGCCTCCGTATGTCCTGTTGTTCCGCTACAAACTTCCTTGTACGTTGGATTTTCTTTGTGGCCGCCTGTGTATCCTGAGATGACAGACTCGATTCCTGGTTGGCTATCAAATGGTTTCACCATGCACCAGAAACAGCCTCCTGCAAATGTTGCAATTTCTTTTGCCATATGTGCTCCTCCTACTCTTGTTCCGGGTTCAATGAAACATCTTCCCCGAAAATTCTCATCTTAATAGCGACACCGGTTCTAGTTCCTGCTGTTCCACCAATTCCGGTTTCACGCAACTCTCGTGGCATTCTGACCCCGATACTGCGCATCGCTTCAATCGTTTCATCCGCTGGAATCACATTTGTAATCCCCGCAAGCGCCATATCCGCAGCAATCAGTGCGTTTCCTGCACCAATCGCATTTCGCTTCACGCAGGGCACTTCTACCAACCCCGCTACAGGGTCACAAACAAGTCCTAATAAATTCCCAAGTGCTGTCGCAAAAGCCTCTGAACTCTCTTGCGGTGTTCCTCCTGCCGCTTCAACGGCTGCAGCTGCGGCCATCGCACTGGCACTTCCAACTTCCGCTTGGCATCCGCCCATCGCTCCAGAAATCATTGCGTTATTGGCAACGACCATCCCAAAGGCTGCAGACGTAAAGAGAAAACGCACTTGCTGTTCATGGTTTAAGTTCATTGTATCTGCAATTGAAAACACAACTCCTGGCAAAGTTCCACTGGCTCCAGCGGTAGGTGTCGCGCAGACCAAGCCCATTGCGGCATTGACTTCATTTGTTCCTAGGGCATATTGCACACCTGCTAGGACACTATCGCCCGATAAAGTCTTTCCACGTTCACGATATTTCTTCATCTTCAACGCATCGCCACCGGTTAGTCCCGTTGGAGAAAACACCCCTTCTCCTTCGACGCTTCGTTCAACGGCATTCTTCATCGTTTGTAAGTTTTTTTCCATTTTTTCCCAGATGTACTCACGACTTTGCTGGGTCATGGCCATTTCCTGTTCAATCATGATTTCAGAAATGGGTTTCTTTTGTTCTGTTGCTAATGCTACCAATTCTTTAATGGTTGAAAACATTGCAAACTTCCTTCCTCATCATCTCATTACGCAAACAGATAAATCGTATGCGTTTGTCTTAATGTTTGTATTTGTTGTTTGAATTCCGGTGATAATAAATCCGCTAATTCATATCCGATCATTTGGCGATTTTCAGCCATTTCTACTCTTTGCTTCGAAATGGTCACCCCATGCTCTTGTAATAATTGATATACTTTTGGCATTTCACCAAGAGATACCACTTCGAGCAATATTGGAAGTGGGCCTGTAAGCTCCATCTTAAAGCCATCGACCTCGATAACCTTCACTTCCACCGCTCCGCCACCAACAGAAGTTCCAATGAGGCGAATCGTACGTTTCTCGTCGCTTAAAGTTAAATCTGCAGTATTGGCATGATTGACTGGACTCATTTCTTTTCGCTCGACAAACTCGATTTGGACTCCTTCTTCTTTAGCGATTTCAACCGCTCGAGGCACACGCTCATCATCTGTTGCAAAGCCTAAGATTCCACTAATAATCGCAAAATCTGTCCCATGTCCCTTATGGGTTTCAGCAAATGACTCATAATAGTCGCAACGCACATTTTTTGGCGTTCCACCGAATAATTGTCTCGCAAGAGCACCAATCGCAATCGCCCCCGCAGTATGTGAAGAAGAAGGGCCCACCATAATCGGACCAATAATATCAAAACAACTCTTATAATTTTGTACTTTATTACTTTCCATGTCGGCGCTCCTTTCTTTGCTTTACTATCGTATCAGTATCCGCCTGTAATGTAAATTATTTTTGGCCGGCAACCCTTATAGCATAAGCATCTAACAATATTCGACTAATCACTTGTAGTGGCAAGCGCGAACGAACTTCATAATCTGGGAAGTACGAGCTTTCTGATTTATATCCAACAAAAGTAATATCACTTAATTTTGCTAGAGGACTCGCACCATTAGCGGTTACTAAAACGATGGGAACTTCATTTTGTTGACACACTTTGGCTGCTTCGACTAATTCTTCTGTATGTCCATTCAGGGATATAATAATCGCCACGTCTTGCGCATTTAATCGATGGCTAATCGTCTTTATAATATTGGGGTCTACATATTGTTCGCACGTTCGCTCTAATAGATGAAACTTTATCTCCATTTCACTGGCAATCATTTCACTCAGCCCCCGAGAAAATAAGTAGACGCGTTGTGCCCCAAAAATTGCTTGAACAGCATCTTCTATTGCTCTGCTATCCAATTGCTCAATTGTTCGTCGGACCTCTTGCTCATTTTTCACTACAACGGCTTGAATCTTTTGATCCACAACCTCTAAACTTTTGAAAGTTGATAAATTTTCATTTGCAAATCGATATTGCTTCTTCAAATCATGTTTAAAACTCGTAAAGCCATCATACCCGAGCTTTCTCATTGTTCGCACAATGGACGCAGTTGAAACATTTGCTCGTTCGCTTAACTTTACAATTGAAATAGAAGGCATCTCTTCTATATGTTCTTCAATATAGGCAAGTAGATATTTTTCAGTGTTTGTTAAACCTTTCGTGTTGAACATGTGAACCCCTCCATTTTGTAAAGTTTTACAAATGTTAACCTCATTTTAGAAAACATTTACAGTATGCTGTATGTAATAATAAGTATAACAAAAAATCATAATGGGAGGTGAAATGATGATTTATACTTGTACGATGAATCTAGCCATCGATTTGTTTATTAAAACCTTGCAAATGTTGCCTTCTGAAGTAAACCGAACGCAAGAGGCCGTTTACATCCCAAACGGAAAAGGAGTAAATGTCAGCTTTATTCTAAAAAAACTTGGGATGAACAACACAGCATTAGGTTTTAAAGCAGGTTTTACTGGTCAATTCATCGAAGACGAGCTCCATAAGGAAGGCATCCAAACACAGTTCGTTAATGTAGACGGAATCACTCGAATCAATGTATTTACTCAAGTAGTATCAACGAGTGAAGAGTTTAAACTCGTAAATCAAGGTCCTAGCGTAAGCCCACTCCAAGAAGAAGCACTCCTCAAAATAATAGAGAATATGAATATGGAGGACTTTTTATTTGTATCTGGTAGTCATCCGGAAGGCATTACCTATACGACTTATGAAAAAATTGCAAAAGCCGCTCAACTTAGAAGGTTTAAGTTAATCCTTGATACTTCTGCTGACTTTGTACCCGACCTTTTAAAATACCGCCCCTATCTTATCAAACCCAACGATGAAGAATTGGCTGAGTGGTTTGGTTTGATAAATCCAAGCCTTGAAGAAATTAAAGACTGTGGTCAAAAACTACTCGAAAAAGGCGCCGAAAATGTATTAGTTTCCTTAGGCGAAAAGGGAGCAATTCTATTCACGCCAACAGAAACAATCCATGTAACAGCTCCAAAAGGAGAAGTTGTAAATACTGCCTGTGCCGGCGATACTCTTTTAGCTACATTTGTCGGAAGCCAATTATTAGGTTTATCAAATGAAGAAGCTTTGATCAAAGCTGTGGCTGCAGGTAGTTCAACCGCATTTAGACCTGGATTGACAGATTTTTCAGACGTTCCTACATTAATGCAACAAATCAAACGCATTTCATAGCACACAAAGGAGGAAAAACAATGACAAAATATGATATTATCGCTGCCACTGGGTGTCCGACAGGGATTGCACACACTTATATGGCACAAGAAGCTCTTGAACAGGCTGCTAAAAAAGCAGGAGTAACGATTAAAGTTGAAACACATGGTCAAATCGGCGTTGAAAATGAACTCACTCCCGAAGAAATCGCAAATGCAAAAGCCGTCATTATCGCTGCTGACAAGGATGTTCAACCACAACGTTTCGTCAACAAAAAAATTATCGACGTTTCAGTTGGACAAGGAATTAAAAATGCCGATGAATTAGTGGCACAAGCTCTTCGCGGAGAAGGCGTTGTGAAATACCACTCTGACGATGCAGTTGTTGAAGCTTCAGAAGCTCCACAATCTTCTAACGTTGGTAAGAGCTCTATTGGTCGTGAAATCTACAAACATTTGATGAATGGTGTTTCACATATGCTTCCATTCGTCGTTGGTGGTGGGGTGCTCATCGCGATTTCATTTGCGGTATTCGGAATATACTCATTCGATCCAAATCATGAAACTTACAATGCCTTTTCTGCACAATTAAAAGAAATTGGTGGCTTAGCAATGGGCTTGATGACTCCCGTTCTAGCAGCCTACATTGCACAAAGTATCGGAAATCGCCCCGCTTTAGTGAGTGGTTTTGTTGCTGGTTTAATGGCAAGTAACGGTGGCGCAGGATTCCTCGGTGGTATCATCGGTGGTTTCTTCGCGGGGTACTTAGTCGTTCTTTTAGAAAAATTATTTAAAGCATTACCAAAAGCCTTGGACGGTTTAAAAGCTATTTTCTTATATCCACTATTGGGTGTTTTAATCACCGGACTATTTATGAGTGTTATTGTTAGTCCAATGGCAGATATCAATCAATCACTAATGGACTTCTTAAAGGGATTCCAAGATTCAAACCCTATTCTTCTTGGTCTTGTAATTGGATGTATGTGTGCCTTTGATATGGGTGGTCCAGTGAATAAAGCTGCATACGTTACAGGTACCGTTCTTCTTGGCGAAGGAAATACTGCATTCATGGCTGGGGTTTCTGCAGCATGTATTGCTCCTCCACTAATCACAACCGTTGCCGTATTATTATTCAAAAATCGTTTTGACACAAACGAACGTAATGCTGGTTTAGTTAACTTCATCTTAGGTTCAACACACATTACTGAAGGAGCTATTCCTTTCGTAGCAAAAGATCCACTTCGCGCGATGCCTTCAATGATGTTAGGTTCTTCAATCGCTGCTATTTTAACTTATCTTTTCGGCGTACAAGTCCCTGCTCCTCACGGTGGATTCCTAGTATTACCAGTTGTCACACATCCATTCTTATGGGTATTAGCGATTGCGATTGGTTCTGTTATCGGCGGTGTTGTTCTTGGAGCCACTCGTAAACCACTTTCTGAATAGTAGGCAATCGTTTTTAAAATCTTAGGAGGTTTGAAATGTTAATTAGTAAAGAAGCCATTTTCTTAAATGAAAACCTTACTTCTCAAGAAGAAGTATTTCACTTCATTGCGCAAAAAGCTGTAGCACTAGGCGTTTCAGCAGACGAAAATGCTGTGTACAACGGACTTGTAGAACGTGAACAACAAGGAACAACAGGAATGATGGACGGATTCGCGATTCCACATGCAAAATCAAGTGCCATCACGACTCCGAAAATCGTGATTGTACGACTTAATGAAGGAATCGATTGGAATAGTATGGATGGGAAACCTACTTTATTCATCTTTAGTCTATTAATTCCTGACGGAGAAGCTGGAACAACCCATCTGAAGCTACTAGCAACCGTAGCTCGGATGCTCATGAAATCCGATGTCAAAGATGCTTTATTAGGCGCTAGAACTGCTGATCAACTTGAAGGGGTATTAAATAGTCACTTAGGAGCTTAGCCTCCAATTATATGGGAGAGAATAACGATGATTATTCTCTCTTTTTTACTCCTTTTCCAAAATTCACTTATAAGTGAATTTTGGGAGCTGCTTTCATTTTTTCTGGGGATCATCATTCTTTTTCCTCCAATTCTATTGACGAAACCGATAAAAACTCTTACAATAAAGTTAACTGGTAGTGACCAGTTGTAGAATGTTTTTGAAAGGAGGATTCAATATGGTTGCTAAACCCTCTCCTCTTTATTCAACGCTAAGTCTAGCATTAATGGATTTCATTAAAACAAAGGGGAAAGCGCACGAAAAGATGCTTTCAGAAAGAGAAATTACGAAAGTATACAATGTGAGTCGAACCACTGTTAGAACAGCGCTAAAAGAATTGGAGACACTTGGGTTTATTTATAAACGCCATGGCAAAGGGACGTTCATCTCAAATCAGTGGAAAGAACGTCAAAACTTACTAGAAGGATATAGTTTTACAGAACAGATGAAGGAACTCGGTAAAGTCCCTACGACAAAGATTACTTCTCTGGACTGTTATGAAGCGGATGAATTTATCGCCCCATTAATTGGGATTGAAGCGGGTGATAAGCTATTTCGATTGAAACGCATTCGGTATGCAGACGGAATTCCACTTATGAAGGAAACCACATTTTTACCTTACGATGTTTTTAAAGGGTTAACAAAAACACTTCTAGAAGGTCATTCTTTATACGATTTGTTTGCAAGTAAGTTCAATCAGCAAATCCACTATGCTGACGAAGAATTTTCCGCAAGTATTTTAAATGCGGAAGAAGCTGAAGCGCTGGATGTGGATCCGCATGGAGCTTGCTTAAGGTTTAGACGAACGACATTGAATCACGAAAATCGCATTATTGAATACACCATTAGTGTAGCTAGAAGCGATCAATTCTTCTACAAGGTAAGACACTATCGAACAAATCAATAAAAAATTTTGGAGGGGTATTATGTTTCAATTTTCAACCAGTCAATTAGAAGCTTTATCTGCAGAAATTACAACGCGCGAAATTCGCCAACAACCAGAATTGTGGAAAGAAGCTTTTGATTACTACAAAGCAAGCTTAGAACGCATTAGTGCTTTCTTAAACAACTTACCTGAAGGTCGCCTTCGCGTGATTTTCGCAGGTGCGGGTACATCACAATATGTGGGAGATACGATTCTTCCTTACTTAAAACGTACAGGAAATGAAGACCGTTTTGATTTCCAATCAGTCGGAACAACAAACCTTGTAAGTAATCCACATGACTACTTCAAAGCAGAAATTCCTACAGTGCTTGTTTCATTTGCACGTAGCGGTAACTCACCAGAAAGCCTTGCAAGTGTGCAACTTGGCCAACAAATCGTGCGCGACTTCTATCAAATCACGATTACTTGTGCGCCCGAAGGAAAATTAGCCATCGCTGCTAAAGATGACACAAACAACTTACTCTTAATGATGCCAGATCGCTCTAACGACGCTGGTTTTGCGATGACAGGAAGCTTCACATGTATGACTCTTACAGCGCTTCTTGTATTCGACGAAGCTCACTCACTTGAAGAAAAAGAAGGTTTTGTAAAAGCCATCCGTCAAATGGGTACAAGCGTTCTAGAACGTGAAGACGTGATTCAACATTACGTGAACTTAGACTACAACCGTGTGATTTACTTAGGTTCTGGTTCTCTCAGCGGACTTGCTCGCGAAGTTCAATTGAAGATTCTTGAATTGACTGCTGGTCAAATTGCGACAGCCTTCGATTCTTCAATGGGATTCCGTCACGGTCCTAAATCATTTGTAAACAGCTCTTCTCTAGCCTTCGTATTCGTATCAAACGATGACTATACTCGTCAATACGATATCGATATCTTAAACGAATTACACGGCGACCAAATCGCAGGTCTTGTACTTGCGGTTGGAGTGGATGCAGAGAGCGACTTTGAAGGTCTATCCTTCAGCTTTGATAAAGAGTATCGTTTCGTTCCAGATGCTTACCTTGCACTTCCATATGCAGTATTTGGCCAAACCGTTTCTCTACTTTCTTCTATCAAAGTTGGAAACAAACCAGACACTCCTTCACCAACAGGCACTGTTAACCGTGTCGTTAAAGGAGTAACGATTCACCCATTAGAAGCATAAATAACTTTATTGAAAAGAGATGATCCTATGACAACTTATATTTATGCCAAAGCATTTTATTTTGAAGACGAAGTGAAAGGTCCAGGATACTTACCAATCTTGGATAACGGAACTTTCGGAGCCTTCCAAACCGAAAAACCAGAAAGTAGCGCTACGATTATCGACTACGGCAACTATCAAATTGCTCCAGGTCTTGTGGATACACATATTCACGGATTTAAAGGCGCTGACGTCATGGATAATGACGTAGAAGCACTTCGTACCATTTCAGAAGGACTTCCTTCATGCGGGGTTACTTCATACTTACCAACAACCTTAACCGCATCTCGCGAATTATTAGCGGATGTTTGCCAAACTGTCGGCGATAACGCAACTACACTTGGCGGAGCTAAAATCAGAGGAATTTTCTTAGAAGGTCCATTCTTCTGTGAAAAATACAAAGGCGCGCAAAACCCTAAATACATGGGCGACCCTAAATCTGAAATCTTGGATGAATGGCAAGAACGCGCTGGCGGTTGGGTGAAGAAAATCGCGATTGCGCCAGAACGTGACGGTGCCGTTGATTTCATCAAACACGCGAAAACAAAAGACATCTATGTGGCTCTTGCCCATACAGATGGCACTTACGAAGATTGTAAAAACGCCGTTGAAGCCGGTGCGAACATCTTCGTTCACACATACAACGGAATGCGCGGCTTACATCACCGCGAACCAGGTGTTGTCGGCGCGGCACTCACATTACCAAACGTATTCGACGAACTGATCTGTGATGGTCACCACGTACACCCAGTGAGCGCAAGTATCGTTATGAAATGTTGCGGTCACGACCATGTAGCCCTTATTACAGACTGCATGCGTGCGGGCGGCATGGGCGAATGCGAATCGATGCTGGGAGAATTCCCTGTTATCGTAAAAGACGGTACGGCTCGATTAAAAGACGGCGGTAGCCTTGCCGGAAGTATTTTGGAACTTATCCAAGGGGTTCAAAACGTTGTGAAATGGGGCATTGCGACTCCTCACGAAGCGATTACAATGGCCAGCCTTGTTCCTGCAAAATCAGTCGGTATCGACGACGTTTGCGGACGCATCGACCCAGGGTATGCAGCGGACTTCATCGTATTAGACGATGAGTTACAACTCAAAGCGACTTACTTAGACGGTAAGCCTTATTTCGAAGTAAAATAATCAAAAAGACAGTGAGTACGAGGCGTGAGAGTGCCCCAATCCATAACTTAAGGAGTGTTATTATGTCAAAATTAGTATTAACAAAAGGAAAATATGATCACTTAGTAAAACTTTCTAACAAAAACCATGTCATCGGTGCTTTAGCGATTGACCAACGTGGTTCATTGAAAAAAATGATTGCTGCAGGAAACCCAAACGTTAAAGGCGACGAAGGCATCATCCGCTTCAAAGAATTAATCTCTGAAGAATTAACAAAATACTCTTCTTCAATTCTTTTAGACCCAGAATATGGTCTTCCAGCTGCAAAATTACGCCACGAAGACTGCGGACTTTTAATCTCTTACGAAAAAACTGGTTACGA
The DNA here is from genome assembly GCF_001073445.1 of Granulicatella sp. 572.rep1_STHE. Classification (NCBI taxonomy): domain Bacteria; kingdom Bacillati; phylum Bacillota; class Bacilli; order Lactobacillales; family Carnobacteriaceae; genus Granulicatella; species Granulicatella sp. 572.rep1_STHE. Next base: position 57,576 of record NZ_JVBO01000042.1, read on the forward strand.
TGCAACTGAAATCGGCCGCTTACCAGACTTACTTCCAATCTGGTCTGCAAAACGTATTAAAGAATTAGGCGCTGACGCTGTAAAAGTTCTTTTATACTATGATATTGACGAAGATCCAGCCATCAACGACATCAAACATGCATGGGTAGAACGTGTAGGTAGCGAATGTGTGGCAGAAGATATTCCGTTCTTCTTAGAAATCGTTTCTTACGAAGCAAGTGACGACGATGTGAAATCAGCTGCATACGCTAAAGTTAAACCTCATAAAGTAAACGACGCAATGAAAGTCTTCTCTGACCCACGTTACAACGTTGACGTATTAAAAGTGGAAGTTCCAGTAAACATGAACTTCGTAGAAGGATACACTAAAGAAGGCGTTGAACCTGTTTATACTCGCGAAGAAGCATTACGTTTATTCAAAGAACAATCTGAAATCACTCACTTACCATTCATCTTCTTAAGTGCTGGTGTTTCTGCTGAATTATTCCAAGAAACTCTACGCTTTGCTAAAGAAGCTGGTTCTACTTTCAATGGTGTGTTATGTGGTCGTGCAACATGGAAAGATGCTGTAGCTGTGTTTGCGACTGAAGGGGAAGAAGCTGGTCGTGCGTGGTTGGCAAATCAAGGACGTAAGAACATTGAGGACCTTAACGTTGTTTTAGATGAAACTGCAACTCCATGGTTAGAACGTGTTGAAGTAAAATAATAAATATTAAACACAATAAGTGAAGAGCGTTGCTCTTTTAAACACCTAGGATTTTCTCATACGAGTAGTAATGGCTGTACCGGTCTGAGCCAAGGTCTCAGACCTCTCGAGCCTCAAACAGACTCTAGGAAATTTCATTTCCTGAGTCTGTAATTCGCATCGAGTACACTCGCAACTACTACTCGTATAGAATCCTAGGTGTTTTTTTCGCAACGCTTTACTTTATTCACTTCTACTAACCATGGATTGCAGAGAAAAAGAGAGGATTACAAAGATGAGGCACCGGCTCGAGTCTAAAGTCTCTCGCCTTTAAAGCCTCAAAGGGGACGTACGGAATGTTATTCCTACGTCCCCTTTGCACAGTGGTTGAATGGAACGAGCTTCGCTACATGTAACTCGCTCGTCCCTATTCAACTTTGTGGGGGAAAGAAAACGAAATGGCCAAAATAGTTTCTTCTATTTTGGCCATTTCTGTCTTTCTCCCTCATTTTAATGCAAACTCCCATCACTATTACTATAGAATCCGCAAGGTTCTTCGAAACCACAATTGGTGTTGTTCGCAACGCTCTACTTTTTTACTTCTACTAACCTTGAGATGAAACAGGAACAACAAAAGAGAAAGCTAGGCAAATAGCCTAGCTTTCTTAATTTTTATAATTCTTCAATAACGACTGCGGTTCCGCTACAGGTGACCATAATCATGCCATCCATATACTCATAGTCCATTTTCACGCCTACTACAGCATTCGCTCCGATTTTTGTAGCTCTTTCTTCCATTTCTTGTAGAGCTTCTTCTCTGGCTTCTGACAGTTCTCCTTCATAGGCTCTAGAACGGCCTCCAAAGAAATTTCTTAGTCCTGCTGCGATATCTTTTATAGCGTCAACACCTGCTACCACTTCTCCAAAAACAATCCATTTATACTCAACAATTTGATACCCTTCGACCGTTTGCGTTGTAGTAATAATCATAGAAATTCCTCCTTTTGTTCTATCTTCATATTACTGCACCTGTGGTAAAAAATCTATAGGAGAATGGTCCGATATATCATTCAAGCGGTGTAAATTTTTTTACTTTTGAATGCTGTATTTTGTGCCTTCAAGAGATGCTTGTAATGCGTCGACGCTTGCGTCGCCTTCGACTGTAGCTACTTTTGTTTCTAAGCTGACTTCAACGTTTGTTACGCCTGGGACGTTTGAGAAGCGTTCTTTCACTGTGTTGGCACAGCCTTCGCATTTAATTCCTTCTAAATTATATTCTTTTTTCATCATAAATCTCTCCTTTATAGTTATGCTTTCCAGCGTTTTAATCTAAGGGCGTTGAGGACAACGGATACGGAACTGAAGCTCATTGCGGCTCCGGCAATCATTGGGTTGAGGAGTGGTCCGCCAAAGAGGTGAAGAACTCCCATCGCAAATGGAATTCCGATAACGTTGTAGGCAAATGCCCAAAATAGGTTTTCTTTAATATTACGGATGGTTGCACGGCTGAGTTTTAACATCGCTGGCACATCCATCAAGTCGCTCTTCATTAAGACGGCGTCTGCAGATTCGATGGCTACGTCTGTTCCGGTACCGATTGCGATACCGACTTGTGCTTGTGCCAGAGCTGGGGCATCATTGATACCATCTCCCACCATCGCCACAATATAGCCTTCTTCTTGCAATTTTGAAACATAATTCGCCTTATCTTGCGGTAAAACTTCACTAAATACGCGGTCAATCCCCACTTCAGCGGCAATCGCTTGCGCAGTCCGTTCGTGGTCCCCTGTCATCATAGCGACTTGAATGCCCATTTCATGTAGGGTTTGGATGGCACGCGCGCTGCTTTCTTTCACAGTGTCCGCAACAACAATCAAGCCTTGTACGGCATCGTTATATCCGATATAGAGCGGCGTTTTCCCTTGTTCGGCAAAACGGTTCGCTTTTTCATTCATCGCCTCATCAACAAGACCATTTTCGCGCATCCATTTTTCATTCCCAAGGAAGACGAGTGTTTCACCCACGTGGCCTTTAATCCCAAAACCAGGAATGGCTTCGAAGTTCGTCACTTCATCAAATGCAGCTCCTTGTTCTTTGGCTTTGGCAACAATCGCTTCGCCAAGAGGGTGTTCTGACGCTACTTCAAGGCTAGCAGCTAGGCGAATGAGGGCATCTGCATCGGTAGAATCGGCAGTAACCACATCTGTGACAACAGGAGTTCCGTTTGTGATAGTCCCTGTTTTGTCGAAAACAACCATATTTACGTGGTTGGCTTCTTCCAACGCTTCCCCACTCTTAAGAAGGATCCCGTTTTCGGCCCCTTTACCAGTCCCAACCATGATAGCGGTCGGTGTCGCAAGCCCTAACGCACATGGGCAGGCGATAACGAGCACTGAGATGGTAATCGTGAGGGCAAATACCCATGATTCTTGTCCAAGGAAATACCAAGCAAGTCCAGAAACAAGAGCCAAGACGATTACGATTGGAACGAATACTCCAGAAACCTTGTCGGCCAGTTTGGCAATCGGTGCTTTGGATCCTTGTGCTTGTTCGACTAACTGAATGATTTGAGAGAGAGCTGTGTCTTTCCCGATTTTTGTTGCTTTTAGAATGAAGGAACCTGTTTTATTTAAACTTGCCCCAATCACTTCATCGCCAACTGATTTCGATACTGGAATACTTTCCCCTGTTAACATCGATTCGTCAACGGTTGAGTTTCCTTCTGTCACGACGCCATCGACTGGAACTTTTTCACCCGGTTTTACACGAATGAGGTCGCCCACTTGCACTTCTTCTACAGGAACTTCTACTTCTTGTCCGTCTCGTAAAACGGTCGCCATTTTAGGAGCGAGTCCTACGAGCGTTTGAATCGCCATGGATGTTTTCCCTTTTGACACGTCTTCGAAGTATTTTCCAAGTGTGATCAAGGTTAAAATAACACCGGCTGATTCGTAGTAAAGGTTCATCGCAAAATGCGCGTGACCTTCTAATACATGGTACGTTCCGTAAAGGCTATACAGGAACGCAGCGCTTGTTCCAAGGGCGACTAGGCTGTCCATGTTTGGATGTCCTTTAGACAAGGCTTTAAATCCATCCACGAAGAAATGACGTCCAAGCCAGAGAATTGGAAGAACGAGTGCCAATTGAATCAGCGCGTAGCTCACAGGGCTTTGCATAGGGCTTAGAAACGCTGGCATTGGAATTCCAACCATATCGGCCATTGCGATAAAGAGAAGTGGCACGGTGAAAATCGCTGAAATGGTTAGGTTTCGCTTCATTTCTCTTAAGTGCGCTTCTTTCTTTTCGTTCTTTTCTTCGAGTTCTTCTTCCACTGATTTGCCACGAGGACGAGCGCCGTATCCCACACCATCGACCACTTTGGCGATGTCTTCAGGGGTCACGCTATCGTTTGCTTCAACAGTCATAATCTCGGTCGCCAAGTTGACGCTAGCTTTATCAACGCCTGGAATTTTGCTGACGGCATTCTCGATCGTCATGGCACATGAAGCACAACTCATTCCTTCAATAATGTACTCTTTTTGTTTGCTCATTACTTTCACCGCTTTCGTTTACATTTGTAATTTACATTGTTAGTTTACAACTATAATTTACAAATGTCAACAAGGAGGTTCAAGAAAATTTAAAAATAAAAAAAATTAGGCACTTACTGTGCCTAATCCCTTTATTTATTATTCGTATATACTAGTCTATATTATCATCTGTTTCTAACAATTCGATTTGCTTCAAATATGCTTTCTTTTCCTCTAACATTTGGTGTTCTATCTCTTCTATCTGCTTTTGATAGACTTTATTCATCTGTTCTTCGTTCTGTTCTAATTCAGATAAAAAAGGCTTCGCATAAATAAGATCAACATCTCGATATATCGTTAGAATATAGTCCATGAGGTTAGCACGTCTTCTCTTTGCATATGCTAGTTCATTTTTTATCGCATCTTGCTGTTGCAGATATTTTTTTCGATTAGCTTGATAGTTCATTTCAAAATCATGTAGTTTTCCTTTAGTCATGATATCTACAACCTCGTTTAGTTAATTGGATTTTTGAGTTCAATTTTTGGAAATGCTCGTAGAAAATCGGTTGCTGATTTTGCGGTTTTTCCTTCAAATCCCTTTTCTAATTGCTCTATAAGCGTCTTAGAATAATAATGATTAAACTCCTCATTATTTGTTTCTAATTTTGATGCTAGTTCGTTCCGTAGCGCCTCTACTTGCATTTTCCGATTAGACATAATTGCTCTGATTGTAATGATTTCATCAAGCTTCATAAATTCTGTGTCGTATTCATCTCTAAAAAGTCCGTTCGTTAAAGAATCATTATAATATACCATAAATTGTATATTTCTCCTTCTCATTTTTCTTTTACTGATAGATCAAATCCTTTTTGTTGATTAGACAAATAATTCCCCTTGTTCTCTATCAATCTCTTCTAATTTCTCAGTCGCATAAAATAAAGTATCCGAAAATTTATATATCTTCTCTAAATACGCCTTTAATAAGTCTCTGTTCAACTGTTCCTTCGATTCGTCCCAATTTTCTTCGAAGTTAAACTCAGATATTATAGCTTGAAATTCACTAATCTCTAAATACAATGTAACATTCGCTGCCTCTTTATAAGCTGATTCTGTTAACATCTTAACTCTTCTCTTATTTTCTTCTAATAGTTTCAACACTTTAGATACTTTATCATCTGATTCTATTCTAGAGAGGTGGGATAGAGTTAAAATTAATTGGCTACGTAACTTAATTCTTTCGGCACCATTCGCATACAATAATTTTCCTTGTAATAATTGAATATTCTTTCTTCCCCAAGATATTACTTCTAATTTTGTTTCTTCGATTATCTCTTGATATTCTTTCATAAATTTAGAGTAATAAAGACCTCCATTGACTAAATGTGCGAGAAAATACCGGGAGTGTCCATTTCCTTCTATGTCAGAATTTTTACTATCTTCTTTTATCAATTCAATATATTTATTTAATAATTTGCTTAATTTCTCTCCTGCTTTTAAATATGCTGGGAAAAAATTCTCAGTCGCTTCCAATATCGTTCCATCCGAATAAACTCTATACTCTCCAAAGTCATGAGAATTAGGATTCTCGAACGTCGTTGCAAAATTAAACGGTACTATTACTTTCACTTTTCCTAATTGCTCATCTGTATTTCGATTTAACATTGAAACAATATCAAAAGGATTTACGTAATACGTTACTTTTTCATTAAGAATTTGAATTACTTCTTCAGAAACCCCAGATTTTCTTAGACTCTTTAGTGTATCTGGCCCATTTAAAACAACAATTTCACCAATTTGGTCTAATTCTTCTACACTAAGATGAGCTGCTCCCTGTACAGAAGCAATCGACCCTAGAGAATGTCCTGTGATATTTAATTTTGCGTTAGGTGCTTTTTCTCGCAACTCTGCTAATTTTGCATGTAGAGCCTCTTCAACTAATTTTCCCTGAATTATATACTCATCATTCATCGTAAAAGGGTAGTTATTTCCGAGCCAATCATTCCTTATAGCATCTAAATTCTTTAAACTTGGGGCATCACTTCCTTTTACAGCTAGATAGGCGTTCTTTGTATCAGTGTTCAACTCTGGAGTATCTGTAAGAAAATACGAATTAAATCCATCTTTCTCATTTGATAGCAATCCCTTTTCATACTCAAACTTATCATCCATAGGCATTCTTTCGGTTACTGTTTGGATAGTCTTATCTTTATGGACATACACTATTCCATTGTTTGGGAGATTCTTACCACCATCAATTTTTATTTTATCCTCTTCGTAATCTTCAGCATAATTAATTTCCCCCGGAATATCCTCACTAGATCTTTCCTTAAAATTCCTAGGCCTATCTTCATACGCACTTTGAGACAAAGAAGTATATAAATTATCAAACGTTTTTAGGTCACTCATAATTTTTTAAAACATTCCCTTCTTTAATTCCTGGTGGATGATTCATACCCATTCTAGAAATATCTGGCATACTATCTGCATTATCTAAACTAAAGCTAATATAGAGTACTGTTTCGGCTATATTATTAAATGTACCTCTTACTGACAGTCTGTACCCATTAGAAGAAAATCCATTACTTACTTCACCTACTCGATATGTGTTCCAATCAAACTGTACTGATTCTACTTTCGGATACTTTGAGTGAATCCACGCTACAATCTCTTCTTCATGTTCCTTCAACCACGCTAAGTGTTTATCTCTTACGGTAGCAAAGATTGTATTTGCACGCCAATCTGGGTTATTTAAATTGAACACTGTAAAACCTCCTACACCTAATAATGCAATTGTTCCTATAATGGCTAATTTCTTCTTCATGTTCCACCCTCCAACCTTCTATACTTACTTCTTATCATTTAATTGTCTAAAGAGACTACTCTTACCAGTATTATAAGATATTTCATTAATTTTTCATATAGTTTTATTAATTAAAATTGACTTATTCTATAAAGCACTACGTTTTTAACGAATAATCGGTAGAACACTTAGTTCTTGAATCATTAAGTTACTATTCCAATATACGTCATTAAAACATATTACGAAGAGAATTTTTTGAGATGTATCAAAAATGATACATTTGCATTTTTTGGTTAATTCTACAACTAAATAAAAGCTATCGTTATGGTTCTAATCAGCTCTTGATAATAAAAAAAGAAGGAATTAAACATATCGCTTAATTCCTTCTTTATAATTAGTTTTGCTAATTTAAAGTAAAAGTCGCTTCGGTATTTGGACCCGCGCTTGAGGCTACATAATCACTAAATTCATTATCACCGAAACAGTCATTCACAAATCGAACGTAGTATCTAATCAGTTGATGTGTTTGGGATAGTTTCGCTTTCAATGTAGAAATCGCACTAGCTTGCATTCCCTCTGCCTCCATCACTTGAATCACATGATTTAACTCTTGCCCGAGTCGATTCGCGATAGCTGCCACCATCTTCTGTCCTTTAACAATCTCATCCAAATCAAAAGCATGATACACACCATCTCCAATAATGGGTTTTAATTGAGGTTCAAGAAGAGCCATCGAATTTTTAACATCTCGAATCTGCCAGATAACATTTTCTACCCTACTGATTGCCGGAATAATAATAGTTTGTAATCGATTTATATTCTCCCGTGTTTTGTAAGGATATAGGTTTTTCAATTTCCCCCAATATGTTACGGGATATGTTTTTTTCTCGGTGTTCTTACCATTAACTATTTCATAAGTAGTCTGTTCTTCTTTTACATAAATACTTAATTCAAAATTACTAGTAATATCTGAAACAGCCCGTTCTAAAACATCTTTAAAAGAAAGAAAATCTCGAAGTCCTTTATCAAATTTTTCTAATGATTGTTGATAGACTTCTGAAACTGTTTTTGCATATTCTGAACTACGTTTTTCAACTTGTCGGTCAAAAGCTTGAAGAACATCCTTAACATCATCAAATATCCCGTCTCTATTTAAATACGCTTGATAGTTTAAAGGAAGAGTTCCTTTAATGAACGGAAGCGAATATTTCCCTTCTGATAGTTGTTCTCCCAACCATGAATCCACCTGCTCAAAATTATCAGCAATCCCGCCTATTAATTCTGTAATATTAAAAATACAATGAGCCAATTCATCAGTATTTCGCATAATCACTTCCAATACAGTTGCCAATGACTCACTTATTCCATCCTTTTTCCCTTCTCTCAAGCCTTCACCTTCAAATAACTCATCACTCTTCTTTAATAAAGTTTGGGTCTCTTCCTCAATAACTTCCCAAGATTTCATAAGGGTAGGAGTTCCTCCGCTTAAGAACGAACTTATAGTCCACGTTTTCTCTTTATTAACTCTATCAACTAAAGGGTCACAAGCATATCTCAACGTCGCTAATTGCGTATTGCAGACAGTGACATTCAAATCTCCATCATTAAGTATTGGTGTTTGTCTGGAATTAAAATGATACATCTCTAATTCTGAGTAAATCATTCCCTCTTCTAACACTCGGTGATTTTTCATAATCACGCCCACGCTATCCTGGAGTTTAAATAATACTGATGCTAATCCTGCTTCTTTAAAAACATTCTTAATAGATTCCGTAACTTTTTCTTTCCGTTTGTCGAAACTCTCACTAATCTGATGATTCTTTTTGGAACTTGCCTCAAGAATTTTCTGAATATAAGATAAATCAACTATCCTTTTTTCTAGGTTGGATTGAAGAGAACGTAATATTCCTGGATTTACTTGAATCTTATCTCCACTACTAATCCAGTTTTCATCCGCACTAAGTAAATCCCTGGGTTTAGGATCAATTCCTTTAACATGGAAATCAACCGTTCCATCTCCATCTATATCAATATCTTTCTTTGCAGTCCCCCAGACAACATCTCCATTACCATAAATAATCCGTTGAAACTGATCGAATTGCCAATACGTTAAATTATGTGTATATAAATCAAATCCATAGTCCAGATGTATCCCGGTAACCGTTGCATTCCCCGTAATCCCACCGATATAATCATAATTACCTCGATAATTCTTAAATTGTTCAGGATGAGCTCTCATATACGCGAGTTCTTCAGGAGTTATCATATTATGAATATCCGGACCATGAGAACCCATATTGTCCCATCCATTTTTTAATGCGACATAGATTGCTAAAGCTTCTCCTAGTGAATGTCCTGTTGTAGTAATTTGTGAATTACGAAATTGCTTACGAACTTCTTCCGCAAAACGAAGAGCAGAGACCGCTTGCGATCCAACTACTTTGCCTCTATTATTTGAATCTACATAAGCCATTCTGTCGGTATTACCATAGCCTATCATCTGTATATCAGTTGTTGTATCTCTTCGATCATCAGCATTAGTCCCCGCATACGTGATGGTTATTTGAGAGTAATCTGGTTGCCCATCAGCCCCAATGGGAGCAACCGCCATCGCTTGCATCCCATTTTCTTGGTTATCTTCGACTTTTAATATTTTATAACTACCTAAATGAGGCTTAGATAAATCATAAGGTTGAATAGAATTTTCTATTAGTCCCCCTTTGTAATCTTTTCTAAATGAGTCTAGCTGATATACCTGATCAGAAATGGATTTGTTTTTTTCATCTGTTAACATTATTTTCCACCTATATATCTAATTTTAATTTTGGATAACAAAATATCTCCTTCAAGTACTCTTTCCCGCTTAATTTCTTTAAATTCCTCTATTGGACCTAATAACAATTCTCCATCTTTTTCATTTAGAAAATTGTAATTGCTGATTAACATCGAAATTTCTTTATTTTCATCATCATTGATTTTGACATTAAGAATGTAACTTCCCGTACTCTCATTTTTTGTAAAACTTAAGAACTCGATTTCTTGTATATCGTAATTTCTATAGATGCGAATTGCAACATTATCTTGTTGTTCTTTCGTAATCTTAGGTTTTGAACATCCAACAATTAGAAATGCACCAAATAAAATTGCAACTAACCTTAATACCTTCTTCATCCTTCCGCCTCCTCTATTCTTCTATACTCATTAATTGTACAAATTCATATCCTTCTGCATCAACAATATAGCCTTCGTTTGGACGTGGAGATTTTTCGTTTGAGATATACGAGAAGCGAACATATTCTTGATCGCTGATACGCATTCCCATGAACACCTGCGTTGCCAATTGTCTGTGTAAGGTTACAAGCGTTGAGTAATTCGTCATTAAGTCTTTATAGTTCCCCACAAACACTGGCGTAATGCCATACTTAGGTCCTTCTAACAGAAGCTCTTTGAACTGATTTTCTGTAATGTTGAGACTTTGACCAAGGATTTGGATGTCCGGAATGATAATGAGTGATTGAGTATATTCACCAGGTTGCGTCATCCGTTCCTTTAAGTTGTCTAAGATGATATTCATTCCATCTTTAGCACTCAGTGTATCACTGAAACGGTGGGCTTCCTTAAATTGATCTAGCGGTACTAATCCTAATGGATCCACAATCACAACTTGAACAGGAGTCGTATATTGTTGCAACTGGTAAGCTAATACTTTGTAGAACTGAGTAACACTTCGAACATTATCGCTAACTAAAGAGATGGCTTTATCTAATGTAAATGCAGCCACTTCGACCATTTCTCTTGTTAACCCGAGTAATACTTGGTGGTTTCGTTCTGAACGGTCTACTTGAGCTTCCACCATTTCTGGTGTCACCACTTCTGGCAACATTGGAATTGGTTGTGGTAATGCACCTGTCCAATAATGTGACATCTCCTGTGCTTCTGCTTTCACTTGCTGAATCATTGATGAATTATCTTTCACAGCATACGGCACACACACTTGGAATGAAACGACTGTATCTTGCTTCATTAATCCGCGTCCACGGATATCCAAAAGCAGTTGGTCTGTACGACCAACAATACTTGTAACATCGCTCTGTTCGAATAAGTAAAGCGCAATTTTTGTTTTAAAGTTTGCTTGTAATTGTACACGCATAGCATTGAAACGAGACATCGTTGTAATGAGGTAGATTCCTAGAGAAGCCCCCTCACGCGCTAGAATATTAACGGTTTCGTTAAACGCTTCGCTGAAAGTAGCATCACTCACACCATCAAAACTATCGATTGCAATAAATAGTGAAGGGAATGGTGTTGCGGCGTCTCTGTTGTATTGTTGCATATTACTTGAACGCGCCTCACTAAGAGCGGCCTTTCGTACCTTCACTTCTTTTTGAAGACGTCGTAATGACTTCATCACTTTCTCATTATCGTCTGCTGTAAAGTAGTCTGCCACATGTGGAAAATCCACTAAAGAAATTAATCCACTCGTTCCAAAGTCATATAAATAAATATGGGATTCCTCTGGCGTTGTTTTACGCATTACATCAATCAATGCATTTTGGATAAAGGTAGATTTCCCATATCCTGAACTTCCAACGACCAGAATATGACCGCAATCGTTGAAGTCAACTATCAGCGGTAATTGCGCTTGTTGTTCCGGAATATCTTGATATCCCAATAAAAACTCAGGGTGTTTATCGGCTCCCCAATATTGTTTAAATTGAATTTCTTGGATATCTTCTGCTGCAATTCTCTCTTTTAACGGTGGAAGCCACGGACTTGCGACCTTTGGAAGATGTAGCGATTCGAATACACGTTTTGCTTCTTGAACGACCGCGTCCAATTGTGTTGGCAATCGTTTCTGATTGCCGCTATCATCTAATCCACTTAAGTCTTTATTGATTGCTTCATACTGTCCATTATCTTTAATAGCGTACACTGTCGTATCTCGGTGTGTAGAACGTACCGCTTCTGGTTCATAATCGGCTCCACTCCAAGCACTTTGGAATAATTCATAGATTTCATTATTCCCAACTTGCAAGTATCCTCGACCTGTCTGCGTAATTTCTGCAGCATCTGGCGTTTTAATAATTTCACGCGAATCAGCCACATCTTGTACTTTCAAGGCAATCTTAAACTTCGAGTTAGACCAGATTTGATCATCCACTACGCCGCTTGGTTTTTGAGTCGCTAAGATTAAGTGAATTCCGAGCGAACGTCCGATACGTGCTGCAGATACTAACTCTTTCATGAAGTCCGGTTGGTTCGTTTTCAATTCTGCAAACTCATCCGAAATCAAGAATAAATGAGGCATTGGCTCAGTGGCTACACCTTCTTTAAATAATTTCATGTACTGATGAATATGGTTTACATCATATTCTGCAAATAATCGTTGACGTTTCTTCAATTCTGCTTGAATAGACACTAAGGCCCGATTGGCTTGGGCTACATCTAAGTTCGTAATCGCTCCAACTAAGTGCGGTAAGTCCGCAAATAGGTTCGCCATCCCCCCACCTTTGTAGTCAATCAACAGAAATGCGACTTCATATGGATGGAAATTCACCGCTAATGAAGCAATATAGGACTGTAAGGTTTCAGATTTCCCTGATCCTGTTGTCCCTGCCATTAGTCCGTGAGGTCCATGCGCTTTTTCATGTAAATTCAACATTAATAATTCATCACGACCACGTAGTCCTAATGGTACAGCCATTGTTTGATACGTATCATTCGTTGCCCAACGATGGTTCATATCTAATGCTTCTACAGAATCGACACCATACATTTCTAAGAATGTGACACTATCTGGAATCGCGTTTCGTAATGTTTGAACATGCGTCAATTGAGCCAAGTCTCTTGCAAATTGTTCTTTGGCTTCAGTGGATAGCTTCTCAAACGTCACAAATGGTTTATCCATATATTCGCCATTATGGAGTCGTAATGTTCCTTGACGGTTTCCTTTGAAATCCACAACAGTATTTACATGTTCTGGTAGGCTTTCAATCACATCTTCTACAAAAAGATTGCTAATTCCAAGATGGGATAAATCTTCATTAATAAACTCCATAATATTATGGTCTAGCATCAGAGACAAATCCGTAATCACGAATACGTAATGAGGAGTAAAGGTGAGTTGTTTGTTACTTCCTGCTTGTTCAGCCGCTTGTTTGCGTTCTTTGATCATTTGATAGAGAGACGTTAACAATTGATCGCGACTACGTTGATGATATACAAAACTACGACAATTAAACTGCTGAAGTTTCATATGCGGTAACCAACGACTCCATTCCCACAACGGGAGTTCTTCTTCACGAAATACTGGAACAAATTGGACATCATGATAACTATGAAAAGTAGCCAATTGCATAATTGCTTGTTGCACTTGCTCAATGACTGTTCGACGCGAACCGATATATCCTGTAGGAGCTGATAATAGATCATTAGTAATAGGTAGATTTTCCAAAAATTGATAATGAGCCACTAATTCCGTTACTTGTTCACTGATGGATTCATTGTATTCTGTTAACTCAGATTTTTTATAATCGATTTTAAAGCTAGGAATGATTCTTCCTGTTCCCAGACGGTACGTTAGAAAATCAAAGTGATGAGGTGTCTTTTCATAGAGACGTCTATCAGTATTTTTGGCCATTTCCATGACCTGCTCCATACTTGGATAATGATAATTCAATGCTTCTGCCTGCTCTTTAGATAAATCATAAAGCTCTTTATATTTCTCATTCAAATACGCTTTATAGTTTTCCATCTTTTTAGCTTTCAGACGTTTATTTTGTTTTTTATCTGAGAAGAAACTATGGACTGAGGTGATTAAAGTAATCACCGACATTCCCATCATCATAATCATCATACCGCCATTTCCTGTAAGAAAATGCGTTGCTACCGTTAGCCCAATCATCGCAAGCGGCATGATAATTAATTTTAATAGCGATTGCTTCTGCATATTATCTTCAGTTGGAGGCGCTAAGATGCTCACCACATCATCTGGCTCACGTAAAATAAAACGAGGGGAACGGTGGAAATCACTGAATTTATCTTCCCCGTTCTCTTCAAAGTCCAATTGTATTAATTCTGATCCAATAGGATGAATACTAGCTATGAGAACACGTTGTCCATCGATTTTGACAAAATACCCACTTGATGAAAATATACTGTCTCCTTCACTCATTTGAATGGACGCGTTCACTTTTTGTCCATTTAAGAAGATAGGTTTTGAAGTTACAACTTCGTATCCAGTAGGGATTTGTCGGATTAATAACTCATCACTTTCCTCGATTCGAACTGTATGAATAGCTTCTGGTCCAATCGTAATAGGCATTTTCGTCATTAATGTTTGTAACGTGTATTCAAACACAAATAATTCTGCATGTACGTCATCACTCAAAGAAATTGCATGCTTCCCGTAAGAATACGTTTCATGATTATACGTCACTAGTCCATTCTTGACGGTTAGTTTATCCGCATAAGGATTTTTAATGACAATATCATCATTCATAAATGCACCTACACGATAGGGTCTTTCCTGTGAAATGTCGTATATCGTATCTTTCAGTTTAATTAAACAAATCATCTTACTCCTCCGTGTTAGTTTTCTTTCGTTTTTTGTTGTGTTGGTAAATATTGTTTCTTGAGTTCTTCTAACTTACCTTTATAACGATTAATTTCTTCCGTTCTTTTTTCAGAAGTTAAACTTGGATCTCGTTGGATATCATCGATTTTCTTCGTTAAACCGTACATTAATAATTGCGGGTCATCTAAATAACTCGCAATATCCATTGCTTCATCAATCTTATTTTGACCGATAAGAACCCAATAACGTAGATAGTCTTCATTCGTTTGAGTCGTAATTTTCCCTAGTGTTGTTTTTTGAGCATCCGTTAACGGTTCGGTCATTATTACAGAGTACGCAACGATATATTTGTCTTCTGGTGATAAGCTTTTACTATCCATATTTTTAACAGAAGATACTACCTTAGAATAGTCTTTTTGGATGAAGGATAAGCGT
Source organism: Granulicatella sp. 572.rep1_STHE (assembly GCF_001073445.1). Lineage (NCBI taxonomy): Bacteria > Bacillati > Bacillota > Bacilli > Lactobacillales > Carnobacteriaceae > Granulicatella > Granulicatella sp. 572.rep1_STHE. Next base: position 72,602 of record NZ_JVBO01000042.1, read on the forward strand.
ACATTCGCAATCGTTTGTTGTTGTGGTTGAGTCACAAACATGTGATATCCTAAAAGACTGGCAAAGATTATCGATAATACCCCAAATAGAATCCCTGTTAATTTCCATGTGAATAATCTCTTACGAGGAACACGCACCATTTCTTTTGCCACACGTTGCTTTTCATACTCCAAGTGCTCATTTAGTAAAATTACAACCTCCTCAATGGTTTCTGCAGAGAGGATACTCTCAGTAAATTTATGTCCTTTATAAAATTCGAGTTTGCCTTGTGCGAGTTCTTCATACTTTGCTTTTGTATCTAAGACAGAAATAATCATAGATTTATAATGTTTTAAGAAAGTTGCTTCCGTTATTTCTTCATAGGGAGGAACTTGACCTTTGACTCCACGGAAAATGAGCTTGGCAATCCCATTTTGAGTGAACACAAGATTATCAGGGGTTAAAGAATACGTGTAGGCACTTGTTTTTAGTGCTTCATACAATTGACCAATATTCATTAGATACCGTAGTTGTTCTTCTAAAGGAAGCTGATATACTACACCGTAATCTTGAACGGTCTCGGTTTCAGCATGAAACAGATAGGCGCTTTCTGTTTCTTCAATTTGTAGAGATACTGCTTCTGGAATGCTCACTTCTAATAATGTTAAAGCCAATGCAATATTGCCTTTAAATTCTTCTTTCGTTACTTCAAGAGTTTTCAATTTCGTTCGCTCGCTTTCTATAATGTTTCAACAATCAGTTGGATTCCATCATGTAAATAGTTCACATCTTCAATTCTTTGTAAAGCTGTTAATACGATTCCTTTTTCATGAACGCGGACACTTGGAGTATTAATCTCAAACGCTAACTGATAGGCATCCTTCACAATATTTAATAATTCCTTCATACTTATTCCTACTGGGATTCGAAGATCATATTTCCCATAGGCAAACTTTTCTAAATTCAATGTGATATTAATATAGGTATTACGCATGATGAGTTTTCCTTTTCTTCAAAAATTGATAAACCGATACACCACTAACTAAAAATCCCAAACCAATGAACGCTATCACAAACCACGGTGACTCTTTTTGAGGAGGCCGTAATGTCACTCCTTTAGAAGGAGATGCTGTGCTCTGTGTAAGAAAGAATTGAGTAGTATCTATTGGATTTAATTTTTGTGGGGTTGTCGATAAAAAAAGAAGAGCCTTATCTTCTGTTCCAGATAATGACTCTTCTGCCTGTTGTTTTGAAATCATTTGAGACAAAGAGGCATCAAACAGTTGTTTTAACAAAACGTCTTGTTCAAAATATGTCTTCTCTGTTACTTGTGGTGTGACAGGTACATCAACATTGATTTTTAATGACCCTGTTTCTGCCCAAACTTTGCCCGTGAGGACAACTATCATGCCAAGTGTTAACAATAGCACTCGACTGATTAATTTCATTGTCTACTCCTTTATTGTTTGATTATTTTTTCTATAAAATAACATACTACCTACAAATCCTAAAATTCCAACAAGAGAAATAATAAGAACTGAAATCCATGAGGTAGGTTGTTGATTAATAACCGTATGCAGTATTTCTTCTGCAGATATGAATGGTGTGAGATACGTTAAGAGTGGCGAAACACTACCATAGTACGTATCAAACAATTGCCCTAGTGAAATTACATAGATTACAACAAAAGCTAAACTTACTAATAAGCCATAAGCTTTTAACCATGTCATCAGTGCATGATGCATAAATATGATACTTACACCAATAACAAGAGACACCCCGCAGAGTACAAATAATTGGTCTGCTGGAAGGTTCAACTTCAGCCCTACCACAACACTTACAAATAGTCCGATAAGTGCTCCGATACCCGCTAACAACGCTAACGGTAGGAAGTTAACTGTAGGCTGATTTGATAGGTACTTGTTGGTTTCGAGAATTTGCCAATTACCGTGTTGTAACATATATACAAACGCTAAGGTCATTACAGCAATAATCAGCACCATTAATACACCTGTTCTGTTATCGGTTTGCTGACGAGAATTGCTAGAAGAACGAACATCCGCCATTGAACCATCTACTGGATGTGACAAATAGTCATATACTACCGTATTAGCCGTATTTCCTGACTGAGTATTTGACATTACTTGAGTAAATTCTTTTAAGAATGAACTGTTTGATTCATACTCTTTTGCCATCACTTCATCCATTGTTGCTACGGAATTTTTATACTCAGTCCCTTTATTCTCTAGCGATTTCACATCTTCATTTAATCGATTATATTCTTGACGAATAGAGGTCGCAATTTGCTGATGATTCTTCGTGTTATCCATTAACGAACGACTAGCCTGCATTAGTGTAGCTAAATCTTTGTTAATCGCTAATCCCACATTCGTTAAATCCGTGTTATCTCGTTTTTCAGAATCTACAAAGATTGGTTTGCTTTCAAGCGTTTCCTTAACTTTTTGAGTTTGGGCCACAGCCTTTGTTAATTCTGCGTTGACATCCCTCATTAATTTTTGATAGGCGTCTATATTATTTTTTAAAGCCTGAACATCTGTTGATAAAGCACTTGTTTCCGTTGTAAATTCTGACGAAATTACTAATTTATCTTTTACATCATTCGTAAGAGTATTCGTTACTAAATCAACTAACACTTCATCCAGTCTATCTAACGCTAACTGAGCATATAAAGAATCCGAAGCTGGTTGTTTTGGATCTGCCTGTCTATTGGAATATAAATCAACCCCATAGACTGCCTTCACCTGTCCAGCAAACTCAAGGTATGATTTCACATCATTAAATACAGCTGAAGAAATCTCCCCTAAAAACTGCTTAGAATCCGTAAATACTGTTCTCGTATCACTCTCTGAATAGATTCTTTGAATGGCTTGTTCGCTAGCGTTCACAGTCACACTATTTTCATCTAAAGCATTTAATGAGTTGAATTTTTGCAGAGTTGCTGCTCCAGATTCTTGATACGTATTAAAAGCCTGAATAACTTTATTGGATTGTTTAATACTTTCATTGAGTTTAGAAACATTGCTCAACAATGCTTGTTTTTGAGCATCACTCAAGTGAGCAATCGATTCTTCTGTTATCACTTTAACATTCGAAGCAATTGGAGCGAACCATCCTGCGTCCGAAATCGACTCATTTTTATGTTTTAACTCATACGCAACTCTTAATTGTTTTGCAGAAGAATTGAATCCTGAAGTTACCTCAACGGATGCCCCATTCTGAGTAAATGAAACATTTTGCCCATCAATTGTTAGGCTTTGTAAGGTATAGTGACTATCCACAGTAAATACTATTTTTTTCACTTTTCCAGCGATGTCACTAATCGTCATTGCACCAGAGATTGGCTTATTCTTGATTTCATTCTGTTTCGTATTTACAAACTCATCCTTACGACTCGTTTGAACGGTCGCACTAGGATTGACTTTTTGAACAAAATGAACAGTATTTTTCAAAAATTGCTTATCTGCTTCTGGCAAAGCCATCCGGTCAATCGTAGCATCATCATAAAGTGAGATTTGCTTTGCACTAGAAATGACTTGTTTGTCAATATTGTTACGAAGCTCTGATACCATTAAACCTAATGTCTTTTTCGTTTGATTACTATTATCTGACAACGATTCTGCTACAGCTTGTTTAATCTTTTCTTTGTAAGTAGTTGATAAATAAGTGCTAATTTCTTCATTTCTCTTTTTGATATCTGTAAGAAAATCGTTTAAGCGTTGATTTAGTTGATTAGAATTTTCTAGAATCTTTGTTAGATCTTGACTATTATTCAAACTTGGTAAATCTTTGGAATTAATATCTTGCATAATCTTTAAAGGATCATTCACTGTCAAACTAGAAATTCCTTTATCATATACCGCTAATTCATTTTCACGTTTTAAAACAGACTGTGTCCAAGCGTCTTGAAGTTGCTTAATTCTAGCGATTTCTTCATCGTAAGTCTTATTAACAGAAATAATTTGTGTAAAAGAAGTATTCGTATTTTGGATGACAGTATTAAAGTTCTCCATTACTTCTGTTGCATTTTTCGAAGAATTGGATAATCCTGTGAATTGTTGAGAATACTGTGTCAAAGGATTCAAAAGAGTATCTTCGAACTGGCTTACTGTATCTCCTTGATTTTTAACAACTCCCATCACCTGATTCTGAGCAGTCTTTAAATTAGCAATGACACTACTAAAATAGATTCGAATCATATCCTGATTAAATGCTTGCTTCAAATCAGATACTGCTTGTTCCGCCTGCTTCACTAACACTTGCTTATCCGCATTAACTTTATATTGAAACAATGCGCGTTTTGGTGCAGTCTCTTCTAAAGAAAGTGCGTCTTGAGAAAAATGACTTGGCATAATCACCATCACCTGGTAATTACCGTTTTCTAATCCTTTTTCTGCAGTTGAGCGAGAAACAGTTTCCACTTTATAAGGAGTTGTTTTGGCAAATGAGTCAATGAGAACATTGGCCATTGACACTTGGTCTCCATTGTATGTGGTCCCACTGTCTTCATTCACGATAGCTATCGAAACATCATTTTTTGCAGATGAATGTTCTTGAGTGGATGATGTTCTAGAAGTGTTTTGTGGCTTTACAACCCCAGCTAGAGCTAATAACAATACTAATACTAAAAGAACCCCTGAAAATAGGAACACTTTTTTATGTTTCATAATCTTCTCCCTTATTATTTTTTAAATAGAAAAAGGTGGGATGTTCTCCCACCTTCAAGGATAGATGGTCTATCCATTAATTTAAGCCAAATTTTTGAGATAATGCTTGGTCGTGTTCTTCCATCGCACGAGCAGCGCTTACTAATTGTAAATTGATTTGTTCTAATAATTCAGCGAATTCTCTTACTTTTGGTTTTAGTTCATTGAATTGACGATCAAACCCTTGGAAAGCTTGACCTTCCCATTCTGATGCTAATGTTTGTTGTAAACCAGTTAAGTTTGATAAAATGCTATTCACTTCGTTTGAAGCTTTATTATATTCACGGGCACGTGTTTGTAACGTTTCTGGTGATACTCTAATTTGTCCCATAATCTTGAACTCCTTAAAATTAAATTTTTGTTACATTTATACGTCGATAGTAGCATATTCATAAATATTTAGCAATAAAAAAATAAAAATTTCACGACGTACAACACCGTTTTTTCTATTAATATGTCCTCTCATTATACAAGCATAAAATATTTTTAAATTTCATCATTTACCTCATTTTATGAGCTCTTTATTATTGTTAGCTAGATTATATCATTTGCTGTTCATTCATTCGATAGTTTTCCTAATAAAAACAGCTCAAAAGCGTTCTAACTTTTGAGCTGTTCTGTATTTTTTTATGAAATTGATTAACCTCTTAATTTGCCGTTTTGGCCAAGGTTTTCTGCTTTAATTTCTTGAATAATGATATGAATATGTTCAGTTGGAGCGCCAGTGTGTTTAGAAACCACTTCTGTCACTTCTTTGACAAGGGCTTCTTTTTGTTCACGGCTTCTTCCTTCGATCATTTCAACATGAATAAATGGCATTGTTGCGCCTCCCTTCGCTTTGAACTAATTACTATAGTTGCTCTTTGGTTTTATTTTACTCCTAAATGGAAGTGAATGCTAGGTGGGTGCTGAAAAGGCCGCACACCCTGTGTAGTTGAACTCGGGCTCACAGGACTGACGTCCACTTCCTGATATGTCCGCACGACTCGTTCCGAGTCCCTTTCGGCATATCAGTCCAGTGTTTCAGTCCTGAGCGTTCGCCCTCATATCCTGTGTAGTCGGGTTCGGCTTCGCAGAAATGGCGTGCGTTTCCCCAAACGTACGCACGACTCGTACCGAGTCCTTTGCGTCGTTCGAGTCCAACGTTCCATTTCTGGGCGCGAAGCCTCACACCCTGTATTTTTCTATTAAGGTTTTCATGGTTTGGTTAGAAAACAGCACGGTTAATATGGCTGTGTTTAATGGGAATGAAATTAGGTTCTTAATGATTCGCAGTGGCATGAAGACGGCGAAGGCTTTGCCTGTTATCATATACACCCATAGTGAATTCAATCCGAGGTTACAGACGATTGTGACGAGTAATACTGCAATCAAGATTTGTTCCCATCTGAGTGGTCTCTTATATAAGAAGTATCCGTAGATGAGTCCTCCGACTAGGGCTGTAAGTGTGTATCCGATGAAGAATTGTCCACTCTCTCCGCGGAAGAAGTTCCCGAGGATATCGACTAGGATTCCCACAAGCGCCGCACGCCACGGTCCAAGCATGATCCCTGCAATGGCAGCTCCGATGAATCCGAAGCCAAGTTGTACGTAAACGCCGAATTTTATTGCTGGCAGCATTTCCATCACAAGACGAATGGCCAAGATTAGCGCCATCACTGTAATATCAAGTATTTGTTTTCTATTATATTTCTTTGTATTTTCCATATTAGCATCTCCTTTAATTGTAAAGAGTTGCTCCATTTAACTTCTTCTATTTCTAGTGTTGTTTAAATGCAGCGAATGCGACTAAATTACCGCAATGTTTCCATTTTCGTCCCAGTGGCAACATTCCATCCTCCGGGCACTTAACACAATAAAGTCTACTCTGATTTTTAGGTTCTAGAAAATTTAGTTCCTACTTTCCATGAATCTCCTTTCTTACTCTTGGTAAGGATACCTTCTTCGTGTCCTAGCGTCAAGTCCTCTCTATTTTTAGGGCATGTAAAATCGATGTTCATCGTCTTTTGAACGCTTTTGACTGAAAAAATATTTTCTGAAAAGATAAAATCCGAAAATATTGTTGATACCGTTTTCTACAATCTGTATAATTAAATAGTAAGATTGCCAAAGAAAGGATGCAACATGAGTAACGAACGTTTTTTAATGATAGAATCTGATATTAAAAATTTATCCTTCCGATTAGAGTCTATTACCAAATCCAAATACGACAGCGACTGGCATAGTACGCTACACACTCATCCCTTTACTGAACTTTTCTATGTTATTGATGGTAAAGGAGAATTTATTATTCAACACCAACGTTTTCCGGTTAAAGCCAATGATTTTGTCATTATTAATCCTCAGGTAGAACACACTGAAGTTTCTTCACCAGATTCTCCTCTAGAATACATTGTGGTGGGAATCCAAGGTCTGTCCTTCTCGAATTTAACACCTGTGGATCAAGGTGGACATCCTTTTTCGTTCTTTAATTTACGAGATGAGCAAAAGGACATTTTACGCTACTTAAACGCGATGGTGCAAGAAGCCACGAATCAAGCACTCAGTTATGATTTAGTTTGTCATAATCTGTTAGAAATCTTATTGATTAAGATTTTAAGACACCAGCATTTTGATTTGGAAGTCGGTGCTCATAGTAAAACAACAAAAGATATTGCTTTTATCAAACATTATTTAAAAACATACTACCGAGAAAGCATTCAGCTAGAAGCTTTAGCGTCAATGACCCACTTAAGTCGCTTCTATATTTCCCACAGTTTTAAAAAAGAAGTTGGGATGTCTCCAATGGAATACTTAATGACCATTCGTATCAAAGAAAGTAAAATTCTACTGCGGACAACGAATTATTCTATTTCTCAAGTGGCTGACATCGTTGGATTTACAACACCAACTTACTTTTCAAAACAATTTAGAAAAATAACGGGAATTTCCCCAACGGATTACCGCGAGAAATATCAAAAGGAGTCCCAATGATACGAAAACCAAAGCGCGATGAACGCCGTCAAATCATCCCGCTCATCGAATTAATTATGCAAGATATGGAATTACCAATTCTGGAACATACAAGTCCAGAAATGCTCTATGCGATGCTAGAAGAAGCCATGCTCGACGATCAGTTTCGCTACGGTTTGAGCCAAACCCTAGTCTATATCCATGAGGGAAAAGTGGCGGGGGCAATTTTTGGCTATCACGGGCACTTAGAAGACACGATTGATGATCCATTCCACAGCTTATACGAGGCTTACAACATTGAGCATCAAATCCCGCTCTACGAAGATAAGGAGACGATGCCAGGAGAATGGTACATTGATATTTTAGCGGTCTATCCCGAATATCGTCGCCATGGGATTGGTCGTAAATTATTAGTGGAAGTAGAAAACTTAGCGCGCCAGCAAGGGGCCACAAAAATCGCCCTCAACTGCGAAAAGGAGAATACAAAAGCCTACAAATTATACGAAAAACTGGGTTACTCCCCAGAAAGCGAACGTGTCTTAAGCGGTCATCCGTATTATCATATGACAAAAACATTATAAAAAAAATCCCTCTTCGGACGAAATCGTTCAAAGAGGAATTTGGTAAATTGTAACTTATATGTTACATTTTGCTTTTTCAAAACGAAAAGAGACTCGAAATTTCGAGTCTCTTATTTTTTATGATTATTTTACAGAAGCTTGTCGTAGGTTGATTGTACGTCCGAATGGAAGTACTTCGAATCCGTCTACGTTTTCAGCAAGTAAGTAGCTTTGGCTTGCTTGGTAGATTGGAGCGATAGCCACATCATCCATCACGATTTTTTCAGCCGCAATCATTTGTTTGTAACGTTCTGCTGGCTTCGTTGCGTATGTTGTTTTCACTTCAGCAACGGCTTTATCGTAGGCTTCGCTTGAGTAGTTCCCGAAGTTGATTCCTCCACCTGTTACGTATTGTTCTAAGAAGTTTACTGGATCTTGATAGTCAGGTGCCCATGTTCCGAAGAAGAAGTCGAAATCATCTGCACGTTGTAATTCAAGACGGTTTTTCAATGGCACTGATTTAATGTTCAATGTCACGCCTGGTAAGTTCTTTTGGATTTGCGCTTGTAAATATTCGCCAACCACTTTCGCACTACCTGCATCTGACGTTAGTAATGTCACTTCGATTGTGTCCATCCCTAATTCTTGTTTAGCAAGTGCTAATTCTTTTTGCGCTTCTTCGACATTGTAGGTGAGTAAGTCGCCACGGTCTTCCACATAATCTTTCCCCGTTTCTGGGTTTTCAGCAAATCCCTTTGGAACAAGACCATTTGAAACGATTGAGCCGTCTTTTAACACGTTGTTTACAAGAGCCGCTTTATCGTAAGCCATCGCAATCGCACGACGGAAGTGTTTGTTTCCTGTGATTTTGCGTTCTACGTTGAAATTCATGTACCCCATTGTTGCTTTTGGAATAGCGTGATACGTTGGTTGCGTTTTATATTGATCGACGAATTGTTCGCTGATTGTTGTGTATTGGACTTGTTTTCCGTCAAATAATTGAACAGAAGTTGCAACTTCTTTTGACACATTCACTGTGACATTTTGTAATGCAACGTTTGAAGCATCCCAGTACCCTTCGTTTTTAACAAGTTTCCAAGAAAGTTCAGAACCTGTCCAGCCTTCTAATTTAAAAGGTCCATTCGTTACAATGGAGTCAGCAGTAGATCCATACCCTTCTCCTTTTTCAGTTGCCACTTTTTCAGATTGTGGTAAGAAACGAGAACCTGTTAATAATTTTGGTAAATATGGTGCAGGGTTTTCAAGGGTGATTTCTAGCGTTTTATCATCGATTGCTTTAACACCTAGTTCTTCAACGCCTAATTCGCCCGTACGAATCTTTTTAGCATTTTTGAACACATCCGCTGATTGAGCAACATGTCCTTCTTTTGGATTCACTAATTTACGATACGTATATACAAAATCTCCGGCTGTTACTGGAGTACCGTCTGACCATTTAGCGTCACGTAGTTTAAATGTATAAACAAGACCATCCGCGCTCACGGTTGGTTCTTCTGCAGCCATTCCTAATTCAACTTTATTGTCTTTTGCGACACGATATAACCCTTCAAAAATTTGTCCTAACATATCAGAACTTGGCACATCATCATAGTCAGCACTATCCAATGTTGCTAATTCTCCAAATGTTGTAATCGTTAAACTTTGTTGATTATTTGCTGTCGTCGAAGTTGAATTGCCACCACATGCAGCCAAACCTAACGAAATTAACAGTGTTGTCATTAATAATTTGGTTGATTTTTTCATAACAATTCTCCTTTATTGGTAAAATACATCGCATTTCACGATAGCTACATGATAGCATGGAAAATAGAAAGCAAAAAATTTTCTGCTCATATCAAAAAATAACTCCAACTTTCATTCGTAGAACAAAATCCCTCCCTTTATGAACCTATATTCGTTCTTGCATTTCCTAAAAATCTAGTTTATGATAGGTGTATTATAAACATATTATTTAAGAAGGGGACTTTATTTATGAAAGAAAATCGCAATCACGGATTTAAGCTGCGTCTTATTTTCGGAATCATTTTAATCGCCCTAGCTGGTGTTGTCTTATTCAGTTTAAATAAATCTACTCCAGAAGACTTAGAAAAAGCAGGGAAAGTGTTTGATGTCGCTCGAAGGGAAGACGGAGATACACAAGTAGTTAAGGTCACTCAAATTTCTAGTAATCCTGTGGCTACGGTCGATAATGGAAAATCAAAACTGTATATTATTGAATATTTAAAAGAAGATAATACGTATGGAATTATCGGACTTGAAGTTCCTGCTGATTCAAAATTAGCTTCTGATTTAATTTCAAAAAATGATACTTTGCCAAACAATCCAGAATTAGTTAAAGTCACTGTCATCGATTCTTTCCGTAATAAAAAAGCCATTGAAGACTACGATTCTAAATTTACAGAAGTTTTGAATGATAATAATTTATTATCTGGTAATTCACAAACGGTTTACTATCTATCTACATCTGAATCATCTTCTTCAGCTCAAGGTGGCATGTATGTAGCAATTGGGCTTTCAGCAGCTGGACTTCTTTTCGTTGGATTAGCTTTCCTAAAACGTAAGAAAGTAAATGCAGCTTACGATGAATTGTATGCAGCTTACCCAGAACTAAATGGTAACTTAGACTTAATGTTACAAAACGCAACTTATGCTGATGACGAAACACGAGTTTATATTTATAAAAATCACTTCTTTACAACGCTTAGCGGGTTAGAAGTTTATGATTTAACTCAAGCAAATCGTATTTATCATTATCAAATCAACCATAAACGTTATGGAATCACAACAAACCGCGATTCATATATCGTATTCTTAACCGATAATACAAGTTATAGAAACAAAAAGACAAAAATTCAAATTGTAAATATCGGTGAAGAAACCGATAACTTCTTACAACCTTTCTTCTTTGCAGCTCACCAAGAGTTCCCTAACTTAGAAGTTGGTTACGAAAAAAATAGACCGTTTTAATTTGGACTAAAAATTCTCGCAAAATTGATATGTCCCTCCTTTACTGGATATCCTAGTAAAGGGGGGATTTTTTATTCAATGCTCTTTCATTCCAGTGAGTGAAACTTTAAACAAACCTTTGCACTTCAAACTATCTTATGATATATTATTTCTGTTATACATACCTATAAAAGGAGAATTATTATGACTGAAAAACGTAATACTCGTGGGATTATTTCACTAATCGTTTTGGGAGTTGTCTCATTTCTTATCGCTATTGGACTTGTGGGCTTCTTCTATTTCTTCCAAACTGCAGATAATTTGTATAAACAAGGAAATATCTTCGGTGTGAGTCCTATGAAAGATAATGCAACGACTTCTGTTAAAGTTACTGGATTTTTATCGGATCCAATTGCGAATGTAGATGGAGGAACTCAATTATATTTAATCGAGTTTACTCGTAAAGATAGCGAAGATTACGGTTATACAAGCCTTGAGATAAAAGAAGGCGATAAACTGATTGACGAACTTAAAGCTAAACAAGATGACTTAGTCGACAATCCAGTCTATGTTCTCGCTAAAGTCCGTAAATCGGATGGAGAAGGTGCCGTTAAGAACTACACGAGAGAGTTCAAAGAAACCATTAAAGAAAATAAAGCTATTTCTCAGTTAGCTGAGACTGGATACTATGTTTCAGCTGATGAAGCGAATACCGAACGTCTCTATGCTTCGGCTGGAGCAGGTATTGCTGTGTTATTCGGTCTTGTATTCTTCTACTCAGCTTACGCAACTCGTAGAGGAGAAGATAAAGCCTATGGTGAACTTTATGCAGCTTATCCAGAATTGAATTATTCAATGGATACGGTATTAGAAAATGCCACTTATGTAGATAACCAATTAGGCATCATATTATACAAAAATCACCTTATTTCTACATTCAAAAATTTCCAAGTATATGATTTAACAAAAGCTGAGCGCATTTACCATTATATCTACACACAAAAATCATACGGAATAACGGTAAGTCGTACTTCACAACTAATCATTTTAACCTCAGATAAATCTTATCGCAGAAAGAAAACTACTCTTCTCATTAAGAATGTGGGCGAAGACACCGATGACTTACTACAACCATTCTTCTATGCAGTAAGCCAAGAATTCCCAGAGGTTCTATTAGGATATGAAAATAAAAAGAGACCTTTCTAAATAAAAGGTCTACTGGTTCAACCCCCCCCTTTACTGGACTACCCAGTAAAGGGGGTTTTTCTCATTAAGAAAACTCTCCTCAAAGTAAAAGAAAAGAACCTCCTATTTGGAGATTCTTTTCCTTTACAATTAATCTACATAAGGTGTTTTTGTACGGTTTAAGAATGCATAAGCTAAGCCAATTAAGATTCCTCCACCGATCCAGTTTCCAACAAATGATACTGCCCAATGACGGATAATATTGAGCCAATTTAAAGCATCAATTGAGTTTCCAACTGGTGAGAATTTCACGATAGAGAACGATGCAAAATTCGCTACTACGTGTTCATTTACTAAGTAAACAAACATGAAGATTGCTGAGATGACAATCCATAATTTAGCTTCTTCACTCTTGATTAAGATAAATGAAAGAATCGCTACGTTAACGAAGACATTTGCTAAAATACCTTCCAATAAAATCAGTTCGTTTGAACGAGACAATTTCAATTCAGCAACTTTTGCAATGAACTCATTTGCATTGATTCCGTTAAATGCTGAACTATTCGCGAATAACGCTCCTATAAACATGGCTCCAATTAAATTAAATAAAGTACAATAGAATAAAATAGCAATTGCTTTAGACCATTTAATATGTTTTTGGTACGCTCCAGCTGTTAAGAACATCATGTTCGAAGTCGCTAACTCTCCGTTTAAAAATACAACATACACTAATCCCCAAGTGAAGATAAATGCAAAAGTAAATCTACTTAACGCAGGATTTAATCCAGCTATAATTTGTGCCGCATGGGCTCCTGCGGCTGTACTCATTGTTAAAAATGCTCCTGCAAACATTGAACGCAGTGCATAGCGCATTTTGCTTTCATCAAAAAGCGCTTCTTTTTTTTGACATGCTTTATTCAGTTTTGTATTGAACTCACTCGTGTGTTCCATAACATTCCTCCTAAAAATTAATTACACTTCAGTATACCATTTTTTTCACAAATGCAAAGCCTTTTCTATTGTTTTTGGCAAAAAATCCTTTACAAGTTTTATGAAGATTGTTAGAATGAGGGCTGATTAAAACAGTATAAAGGAGATTCTTATGAAAAAGATTATTGGAATTTTAACAGCGGCTTTATTATTAACCGCATGTGGACAAGCCCCTGCAAATACGAACTCAACGACGACAAGTGTTGAAACGACTACAGCAGTCCAAACTACAAGTGTGACTCTCAACATTACAAAAGATGGACAAGCGATTGAAGGTAGTCCGTTTACGCTCACTTTTAAAGAGGGAGATAATCTCTTAGATGTCATGAAGGCACAACTAAAAATCGTTGAAAAAGACGGATTCATCTCTTCTATTAACGGAGTTGAACAAGTTCCATCTGAACAAAAATACTGGTTATTTGATGTAAATGGACAAATGAGTCCTGTTGGTGCAAAAGAAGTTCTCCTCAAAGCTGGAGATGTCATCGACTGGAAATTAAACAAACTTCAATAATCTATGAAAATATCGACTCAAAAAATCGCATTTATCGCAATGATGTCGGCTTTTTGCGTGATTAGTAGACTCGGGATGCTTGCCCTCCCGAATGTTCAACCGATTACTGTAGTCGTCATTTGGATGACCTTAGAATTAGGATGGGGATACGGTGCTTCCATCAGTATCCTTTCCATTTTAATCTCGAATCTGCTCATTTCAATGGGGCCGTGGACTCTTTATCAGATAATCAGTTTTTCAATTGTTTGTCTATGTGCGACCCTACTCTCCCCTTTGTGGAAGAAAAGGGCTCGCTATCCGAAAGCAAGTTTCCTTATCTTCCCGATTTTTGCAAGTTTGATGGGATATTTATACGGATTTATTATCTCGGGGATTTGGGTACTTTCAATGCCTGGTCTGAATTTTTGGATTTATTATGCCAACGGAATTCTATTTGATACTTATCATGCCCTTGGAAATATTGCTTTTTGGATATTACTAATTCCTATCTTTGAACGATTAAATCCATTTGAAAAACTAAAAAAATAAAAGGAACAGAGTGCCCTCTGTTCCTTTTTTCTATCCTTTAAGTTGATAATTAACAATATCTTTTTTTAATTGACGGATTGGGTAAGGACTATCTTTCATGATTTTCTTTGCCTGACACCCCGCATATCCTTGAAGAATATCCACTTTAGGAAGAACGACCCAATCAGACAATTTTTCTTCGGCTTCTCTTTTAGTAGCCTCCTCTTCCTGGTTATCGAGAATAAATACAAATCGATACTCTCTCTCGTGACTCCATTCCTTAAATTTGGCGAAGGTTGCTTGGATGTAGAAATTCAAGTTTGAAAAAGAGAATCGATTACTGTGACTTCTTGTTTTGGGCCTTTGATCGATATATTCGACTTCCCCATACACGCATAATCCATCAAGAGCAACCCCTTGAATTTTATCGAGTAAGCTCGAGTAGGAATATTGTAAAGCATAACCTTCATGACTATTAGCATAATAGGACCACATTAATATATTATCGTATGCATGCGTGAAACAGAAAACTCTAAAAACATCCATCATCGTATTCCCATCCGCATAATAACAGTTACAATCAAAAGGATCATTAAACCACTTAGGATGGCTAAAAGACACATTGCCTTCTGCCACCTGATAGGCATTTTTCTCCACAGTTTCTTTCCCGTAGTATTTTACAAAATAGGTTTTCTCTTCTAAAATCTTCATTTCTGCTTTTTTGAAGTAGAACGTTACGTCCTCTTTAAACTCAACTCCACATTGTTCAATCAATTGCTCTGGAGCTAAAAACCCCAATCGAATATTGTTATTCAATGCGTCATTAAACACTTTATCCGCCTTTTCTACAGTAAATCCTTCCGGAACTTTTGCGTTTGGATTTTGAATAAAGACTCTTTTTTGAGCGTTTAATGGAATATCGGGTGGATTCTTTTTAGAGAACTGTGGCTGTTTCAAAAGAGAGACCAGCTCCTGTTTATTAGTTAAGGTATTCAACAACAAAAAACAATTACTATCTGGATAAGACTCTTCTACCTTATAGTGATTATGCGTCTGAAGAAAAGTTAATTTAGCAATTAAATAACGATACAATTCAATATCTTCTTTTAAGATAATTTTCAACCGAATCACCCCCGTATCAAAAGTATATCATTTATTCTCTTTTGTTTAAATATACGTTTGAAGCTTGGTAGAGATTGAGACATAGGCTCAATCCGGTGCCCCATTATCACTATTATGAAGACATCCGAGGAATCTGTAAGATAGACGTAAGTCTATTCCTTTTTGCACACAAAAAAGGAGGGGTTACCCCCTCCTTTTGTATTATTCATCATCTTCAACGCTATCATCATTCTGGGCATCTTCCGCAAGAATCTGCTCGAGTTCTTCTTCAGAAAGTTTGGTAACATGAATTTTACGAATACGATCATTCTCGATTTCTGTCGGTTGTAACATGTACCCTTCGAATCTCACCTTCACTACCTCTTTATCATCTGGGAAGTAGCCAAGTTTTTCAATAATCGCACCCGCCATTGTGTCCACTTCATCAGACTCTAATGACGTTTGATAAATTTGATTGAATCTATCGAGCGATATTCCGGCATCAATCACCGAATTGTTTTCGTCAATTTCTACGATTTCTTTTTCTTCTTCATCGTACTCGTCTTCGATATCTCCGACGATTTCTTCAATCAAGTCTTCTAATGTAACAATCCCTTCAACCCCGCCGTATTCATCTTTTAATACCGCTAAGTGTTGACGAGTTTTTCTAAATTCTACTAATAAATCATCTACGAAAATTGTCGATGGTACAAATACTGGTTCATGCGCTAGGGCGCGTAAATCAATATTGTCAAATCCTTGCTCTCTTGCAGCACGGAAGACATCTTTCACGTGAACGACCCCGATAACCGTATCTTTATCTTCTTCGTAAAGAGGAAGACGTGAATAGGAGCAATTCAAGATAATCTCTAAGTTCTCCGCTAACTCATCGTCGACATCCAGCATCAACGTATCCGTACGAGGAACCATCACTTCACGTGCAAGTTTCGTATCTAGAGAAAGTACCCCTTGCATCATCGCAAACTCGGAAATATCAATCGCACCGTCGTTACGGCTATTGGCAAGTAGAGACTTCATCTCGCTTCGTGTTAATTTTTCTTCCACCTTAGTAAATTCAATTGGTGTCATTCGTTTTAATAATCCTGTTGAGAACGTCAAAATCCAAACGAATGGTTTTGAAATCTTTTTGACAAACAAAATAATCCCTGCAGTATGTAACGCAATCGGTTCTGCCACTTGTAATGCCACTTGTTTTGGATATAATTCCCCAAATACTAAAGTGAGATAGGATAGAACAACCGTCACAATCACTAATGCTAATGTTTCGGCTCCAGGAATGTTTCCTAATAATGGTTGAATTCGTGAAGAGAAACTTGTTGCGGCAGACGCACTCGAGAAGAACCCAGCAAATGTAATCGCTACTTGAATCGTTGCGAGAAACTCATCCGAATTCTCTAATAGACGCATTACCTTGATTGCTTTTTTATCTCCTTCTTGCGCTCTTTGTGCCATTTTTCCTTGATTAATGGACACAAACGCAATCTCCGCTGCAGCAAAAAATGCATTTAATGCAGTTAATAATACAATGATTAAGATCTGGACTCCCAACGAACTCCCATCTGAATCAGCTGTCATAATTTTGTTAACCCCTTTTAACTATAGATTTTACCCATTATTGAAAATGGTATAGAGATATCATATCAGTTTTTGATGAAAAATCAAGATTTAGTATTTTTTTGTAATGGTTCTTTAATGTTAGAATCTTCATTTTATCGTTTTTCTCCTCTATCCATTCTCATTTTCTCATCATTTCTTCACTTTTCTAGTTACATTTCTCTCAAAAAATGGTACTATTATTAAGAAAGACATATATAGGAGGAATGAATATGTTATTAAAATCTCTTGTAGTTCCAAAAAAGAATCTAACGGTTGTTAAAGAATCATGCACGTTAGAAGAAGCCATTACGATTTTAGAAGAATCAGGATATCGTTGTGTGCCTGTATTAGATGAAACAGAAACTTTCTTTAGAGGAAATATTTATAAAATGCACATTTATCGCCATAAAGCAAACGGCGGTGATATGAGCCTTCCTGTTACACATCTCATTAAGAATTCTACGAAGTTTATTAGTGTAGATAGTTCTTTCTTCAAAGTATTCTTTACGATCAAAGAATTACCTTATATTGCTGTTTTAGATAAACAACAACGTTTCTACGGAATCTTGACACACAGCAGTCTCCTTGGCATGCTTCAAGAATCTTGGAACGTGAAAAACGGCTCTTATGTATTGACCATTATTTCAGGTGGTGAAAAAGGAGCCCTTGCTAACATCTCTAAAGTGATTAACAAATACGCATCTATCGCAAACGTAATGACTATCGATACTGAAAAAGATAAAAGCTTACGCCGTCTATTGATCACATTACCAGCAGGTGTTTCAAAAGACACCCTTCAACAAATCGTCGATGGCCTCGAGAAAAAAGACTACTCCGTCGCTGAGGTGGAGGATTTGCAAAATAACTAGGATACGAGACATCGCGTTCAGAAATGGAACGTTGGACCGGAACGCCGGAAGGAACGTGCAACGTTCTGCGGACGTTTCGGGAAACGCACGCCATTTCTGCGATGGCGAGTTCAACTTCACAGGATGTGAGGGTGAACGCTCAGGACTGAATCACTGGACCGGAGTAACGCAAGCGACTTGGAACAAGTCATGCGGCTACTACGGGAAGTGGACGTCAGTTCTGTGAGCCCGAACTCAACTTCACTAATTACATCTACAAAAAACCAGCACACCAGCCCTCAAAGCTAGTGTGCTCTTCTTTTTTATTATCGAATTACTGAGCGTGCCATACGAGCTACCGTATGACGAACCCCTCGAATCGCAACTGACATCGCGTAAATATTTTCTATGGTTGCTAACCCACCGTATCCGGCATCGCCAATATGTTGAATATCCACGCCAGCTACCTTATTGCGGATGGCGATTTGTTCGATTACTTCCTTACTAGACCCTTCTTGGCTTGTTCCAATCGCAGATAATACAAGTGCATCATTCGCATGAGCCACTTTAACGATGGCTACTAGTTCTTCATCCGTAAACCCTGGTACAGTACCGACTGCAGGCACTAATAGAATATCTGCTCCGGCTTGAATAAACCTCTTCGCAATTTCTTCATTCATAACAGGTTCCTTTGAGCCCGCTCCGTGCATTTTTCCAGCAATCACGATTCCTGTAAAATGAGATTTTGCCATCGAAATAGATTTTTCAATAGCTTCATTCGTCACCCCTGTACCAGGATTTCCAGTTAAACAAATAAAATCTAAACCGAGTTTTTCAGCTCTAGATACTGTTTCAGCTGTACATTTTCTTCCGGGGGCAATTTCAATTCTGGACTCTAACATTTCTGCATGCTCGTCCACTGGTTCCAAATTGGCTCCAATCGGCAAGCCACTAAGATCTTTAACCCGTTGCACTGGATTCTCACTTTCTTCTGCTCCGAAAATCAGTGGGTCGAAACAATCAAATCCATTTAATAAGACCATATCCGCTCCAAATGCTTTTGCAATTTCTGCATTGGATAATTCATTCAAAAAGGTTGGTCTCACACAAACCGTTTCACAACAGACCGTTCTACCTTCTGCTGCTTCAATTGCTTTTTTCAGTGCGTTACCTCTCATTTTTTTAAAGTCACTCGCAACACAATTCAGCATTCTTTTACCCATTTTAACTCCTCCTAACGATTAATAAGTGCCATTACTGTTTTTAATAAAAGTTCATTCGTTTGTTCGTAGTCTCCACTTTCATGATAGGCATAACTCATTCCATGATTTTTTGTCGTTGGATCAACCTTCCACATTTTAAAACTACCGTGTATTTGATGAATTCCTGTTTCTTGGATTAAATATTGAATATTCTCTTTAGTTACACCACCCCCACAAAGGAGCTGAATTTCTTCACCATATTTTTCTTGCAATTTCTTTAGTAAAGGGATCCCTTCTTCGATGTTAGCTTGTTGTCCTCCTGTTAAAATGCGCGTGCATCCTAATTGAATTAATCCCTCAATCGCTTCATATACATCAGGAACAATATCAAAAGCTTTATGAAATACACTTTCTGCATGAAATTGCTGACATAAGTCAATCATTTGTTTTGTACGATTCCAATCAATCGTTTTATCTTCTTTCAAAAATCCAAATGCGAGTCCACTTGCACCGGATTCTAATAATAGTTTTGCATCCAACATCATACTTTCAAATTCTTCCTGAGTGTAACAAAAACCTGCTCCGCGCGGGCGAACCATACAGATGATAGGGAGTGTCACTCCTTTATCAATCACTGTTTTCAATGTTCCTAAACTGGGGGTTAATCCCCCTAGAAACAACGCACTATTTAATTCAATGCGGTGAGCTCCTTCTTGTTGGGCAATGAGGCAATCTTCAATACTTCCCGCACATACTTCTACAATGGTCATTTCATACCTTCTTTCATATTCGATAACGCTAAGAGTGCCAGTCCGTAAATAATCGTATCTGTTTCTAAGTCTTTGACCCCTATCCATTCATTCGGTAGATGCGCGATATCTCTTTGACCTGGGAAGCTTGGCCCATACGCAATAATATTTGGAATTATTTTTGCATACGTACCCCCTGTGGTCGTGACAGGAATGCTATCGCTTTTAGTAACGTCAGTATATACCTGCTGAAGCGCTTGGACATACTTAGAACTTTTATCATATAGCACTGGAGACCAATGGGAAATAACCTCTAATGTCGCCTTTTCTGGCAGATGCGCAGTGATTTGGTTTAATAAATCCGATTTTGTGCAACTGGCAGGATAGCACATCGTCCATTCCACATAATGCTGATTTTCTTCTATCCCAAAGGTTTCTCCCCTTAGTTGCATCATCCCAAAGTCTTCATCATGATAAGCAATTCCAAGCTCTTCGCCACGATGATTTGTATGCAATAATTTACGATTTGCAAAATCATACAAATCTGCCACCCTCGATTCTGGCAGCGATACTCTTACTTTTAATCTTCCACGTTCCCCGTATACAACGGGCCATTTACAATCTGGCGTCCACCCAAACGTCGGCGGAATTTCTTTAGTGAGATAGTGCTTCACACATCCAAATCCGGTCTCTTCGTTCGTCCCAAACACGATTCGCACGGGACGGTCAAAGGTCACTCCGTTTTCCTTCAACACATATAGAGCATATAAATTCGATAAAATGGGCCCTTTGTTATCTAAAGTCCCTCTTCCAAATAATTTCCCCTCTCGAAGAGTTAAACTAAGTGGCGGAGAATTCCATCCTTCCCCAAGAGGCATGACATCCACATGACCAAAAACCCCATAATAAGCGCCATCTGCACGATTTTCTCCATATTCGGCATATCCAATTTTATCATCGATATTTTTAGTGTGAAACCCTAATTCTGTTGCAATTTTTAAAACTTCTTCTAGTGCTTGTTTAGGACCTCTTCCAAATGGGGCATCGGGTTCCTCTTTTCCTCGAATACTAGGAATCGCCACCATTCGTCTTAAGCCATCAAAAAGCATTGGTTGTACTTCTTTTAGTCGATTAATCCACTCTTCTCGATTCATTCTTTAACCTCCAAAGGCTTCATTCTTTCTTCTAAATACGATTCCAACCATTCTTTAGACGCTAGCTCATGAGACATTGTGCCATCTGGTTGAGGATGTACTCGAAATACCGTTGGCGCTAAGGATTTGGTAGCTACCACGAATGAAAAGTTATCGATATTCGTCGCTGCACCAAAATCTCCGTTTCGATTCATCGCAACTACTGAAATATCCCCTGCTTCTCCTCTCGTTCTCTTTAGCCGAGCATCCAACTCTTTCACCGCTTTTTCACACGCTTTTTGAGGAGAGAGCCCTTCTTTCATTAATCGGACGATTTCGTATGAAATAACTCCCTTCATCAAATCCTCCCCTAGTCCAGTCGCCGTTGCACCGCCAATAGTACTATCTACATAAAGTCCTGAACCAATGAACGCAGAATCGCCCACTCGACCAGGTTTCTTCATAAAAAGTCCGCTAGTGGACGTTCCAGCAACCATATCTCCGTGCGTATCTAATGCTACCATTCCTACCGTATCATGGCCTGCATATGGAGAAAGTTGCTCCTTCTCTAAATCCTTTAAGCGATTATGATAATGAATTTTGGCCCGGTCCGTCAACATCTCTTTTTCTTCAAAATGACGGCTTCTAGCAAACTCTTGTGCTCCCTGTCCTACGAGTACATTATTCACTTTATAATGGCTGAGTTTTCTTGCAATCGAAATTGGATTAGCAAAGTTTTTAATAGCACATACTGCTCCAAAATCAAAACGACTTCCATCTAAATAAGCGGCATCCAGTTCCACTTCCATTTTTTCATTTGGAAGACCACCATATCCTACAGATTTAAAATATGGAAAATCTTCTACTTCTTTAATCGCTCCTTCAATAGCGTCCCCGGCAACTCCTTCCTGAGATAGAATAGGAGTTACTTTTTGAATTCCTTCTAGTGCCATTCTCCATGTTGCAATCATTCCCCACATGACTCTTCACCTCTTTTATTGAAATTGTTGCATCCGCGCTTCTTTTTCGCCACTAATAATCGCAATGGCTCCACTTAAAGCTTCGCGCAACCCTACTGCTCCTTTTTTAGGCATTTCTAACATAATGATTTTATCTTTAAAATTCGCAATCGTTTCTTCATTTTCTTTTGAACAAATCACATAAGGTTTGCAATCCGTTTGTTCTTGTATGGCTAAAGCAATTTCCGCAGCCATTTGAGCATACGTATCATAATTAAAACACGGGCCTGCAAATAGTACCTCAGCTTTCGTTTTCAAAATAAGATTATGAATCTTATGGATGACCTCTTCTTTATGCGCTTGAAAATAATCAGGTCCACAATAAATCGTCGCTAGCGCACTTAATCCTGCTTTTGTAAATTCATCTTTGAACATTAAAAAGGAGCCGATTCCTCCCTTTTCTAATCCTAGTTCCGTATCTGCGCGTTCCTTTCCACCATATCCTGCTTGAATTTGATCAAAAAGTAATAACACTCGCATACTCTCACCCTCTCTATGAAAAAGAGTGGCCATGCCGTTCCCCGCATACCACCCTCTTCATTATGAAATTAATGACTTCCTTTTTTCTAAAGATTACAAATCATCAAAAGATAAGTCGTTTAAGTCAACATCATCTAGCTCATCGCCTTTTAACATACCTGCATTTTCTTCTTCGTGTAAGTATTGTTTATCTAATGCTTTAAAGAATGGATAGTAGATTAAGCAACCGATAATAATTAATCCAATTTGGAAGAATCCCGCTACAATGCTACCAGTTGATAACCAACCTGAGAAGAAGAATGGTGTTGTCCAAGGAAGAGATGCCCCCGTCGTATAAGGAATGATTCCCCATAAGGTCGCAAGTGTTGATAATCCAATATTTACTAAAGGTGTTAATATAAATGGAATTGCAATAATTGGGTTTAATACAACAGGCAAACCAAATGTAACCATTTCATTAATTCCAAAGATACCAGGAATGATGGCTAATCGACCTAGTTTCTTCATTCGTTCTGATTTAGCAAGGAAGACCATAAGGAATACTAGTGATAAAGTACTACCTCCACCACCAAAGTTACCAAAGAAGTCCCCAAATGGACCTGTAAAAATATTTGGTAATGGAAGTCCTGCTTTGAACGCTTCTAAGTTTTCTGTTGTTAAAGCTAAGTGAATTGGATTAAATACCGTATTCGTTACGGCAGGTCCATTGATACCAAAGAACCAGAACAATGTAGATAGGAACTGATAGATTGGTTCAAAGAAGATATTTCTACCAAAACCTAATAATGGTGCTTGTAAAATCTTGTAAATGAATGTATGTGCATATTGATACTCTGTTAATGAGAATAATAAGTACACTGCAAAGAAGAAGAACATTGCAAACATACTTGGGATCAATGCTGCAAATGATTGATAAACTGCTGGTGGTACCCCATCTGGTAATTTAATGACCCAACCGCGTTTTTGAACAAAGACGAAAATGCGAACTGAAACAATCGCTGTAATCATTGCTAAGAACATCCCTGCAGATCCTAAATGTCCTAGAGAGAATCCATTAAACACTTTGTTGGTAGTTGCATTCACAAAATCGGGATGAACTTTAGGTGTCATAATTAAGAAGCAGACTAGGGATAATGCTCCCCCTGCAATCGGATCACTTTCTAATTGCTTCGCATAAGCATACCCAATACCAACAGCACCTAGTACAGCAAGAATACTAAATGTTGAATCAATCACCGCATCCATTGATTTTTCCCAGCCTTGTCCAAAGAATTGGGCTATAAATTCGCTGTATCCAGGAACAGGGAAATTTGCAATCACTAAGAAAATAGATGCCACAATAATTAATGGTGTTGCTACTAAGAAACCGTCACGAATAGCTACGAGCACTTTGTTCGTACTAAGTTTTTCAGCAACTCTACCCATTACTTTTTCTAACTTAGAAAACATGTCACTGACCTCCTATTTTTTTGATTTCAATAATTGTATAGCTCTTTTTAAAATACGTTCTCCATCGACATTCCCGTAATCTTCCAAATTGATAACATCTACTGGAACGCCTTTTGGTTCATATTTATCGCGTACCGCATTAAATTTAAATTTCACTTGCGGCCCTAATAAAATAACATCTGGATGATATTGTTCATAAATAGCATCTAGTTTTGGGTCTGGAAACGCTTTTATTTCTAAAGGCAAATTATGCTTATCCGCAACTTCTTGCATTTTACTTGCCACTAGACTTGTGGACATTCCCGCACTACAAAATAAATAAATCCTTTTCATCTCTATTTCCTCCTTTCTTTTCTATTATTTGATAGCTTCTAAACGTTCATATAGCGCAATAATTTCTTCTGCGGTAATCTTTAGAAATTCTGCACTCATTAATTGATCTTCTGCATGGACCAATAGCAATGATAATGTCACTGGATCTCCAGAAGTTTCCTGTTGTAAAAGACCAAAATGCGCTTCATGGCCTTCCACTTGAAAATTGGAACCTTCTTCAATACAATTTCTAGCTTTATCAAAGTTTCCTAATTTAGCCTCTTGGATAGCTTCCATAAAACTGGATTTTGCAGCCCCCAAGGCACTAATCATCTTGAAACAGACTAATTCGATACCTTCCATACTTATTCCTCCTTCTTTCTATCGAATCGCTTCTATAAATGATTCCACATTTTTTGCTTCTAATAATGACATCATCTTTTCTGGAGAATCTAACTGCTTTCCTAACCATCCTAGAAACAGCTGCATAAACTCCATATCCTCTTCTTTGAGTGCCAGTAAAATAACCAATTTAACAGGGAAATGATTCCACTGAATGGGTTCTTTTAAAACGGCTATCGAAATCATTGATCGTTTACTTTCTGGACGTAATGGATGAGGAATCGCTAATGCATAATCAAAATCCGTCGAAGATAAATTTTCTCTCTCCAGAACTGAGTTTAGAAACTCCTTCGTAACGATATTCTCTTGAATTAAATGGTGTCCCATCTCACGGAGTAATTCATCTCGATTATTGGGCTGGATGTTCGCATAAAAGAACTTTTCACTCATGAAATTCCCGATTTGCGAGCGAATCTTATGACTCATTTGTTCTGTCTCTAAAGTATTCATCACCTTTATGAGCTGAATTTCATCTTGTGTATTAAAGAAAAGTCCTAAGCGAACCATTGGAATTTCGAGGGGATGCTCTATTTGGTCAAATGTAATGAGCAAGTTTGCATCGTAGAATTCGGATAAATCAGTCGTAAATGTACTCTGCTCCACGACAAAATCTAAACGATGAGAAAACTGATCTTTCATGCGACTAACACTCCCTGCAATGAGTGGATACTGTGTATTCGCAATAAGAATCGCACGTAATTTCTGCGGTTTAACTCGCTGCATATATGCTGCTCCAATATGTAGAGCGATAAATCCTATTTCCTCCTCTGTCATCTCACATTGAAAGGCTGACATCAAATATTGACTAATCGATACGGCCGTATCAAATACTAGAGGGTATTGTCGTTTAAAGGTTTGAACATAGACGTTAGGTAAGCTCAAATTCAGCTGTACTCGTTCCAAAAATCCTTGTAAATGCAATTGGAAACGCATGGTGAAATCCTCTTGTTCTATAAAAGAAACCCCCATGATACTGTAAAGCTGTTCCCCGATTTGTCTAACTACTTCTTCTAAATCGACTATTTCTCCACGAAAAGAAATTTTTGATTCAACGGCATCAGAGTTATGATAGGCTTTTAAAAGTTTGGCAAAAGATACCACCTCAGCTTCTGGAATGATTGTTTCTTCTAGAATTTTGGAGAAAATAGAGCGTACAATCTGATACTCTACTTCCAAATCCAATTCATCCTGCGAGAATTCTTGAACGGTATGTCCCACTTTAATCCGTTGTAATACAATCCCTATATGAAGAAGTAAAAATGGCATCAGTGACTTACGAATAGAATAGCAATTATGCTTTAGTTCATCCCAAATGATTGACTGAATATGTTCCATATCCAATTCTGGATATACTTGCATTAACTCGCTACTATTTAAAAAGTCCTCTCCCACTTCTTTTTTTAATAGATTTCTATACAGTTTTCTTTTGCTCGTTTCAGATCCTTCTAATTGTAAAAATCCATTGTTCAACTGTAATGACAGACCTTCATATTCTTGCAATTTTTGTTGAACACGAATTCGAACTAACTCAAAAGTTTTAGCGCTTACAAAACACTGTTCACAAAAATGATCAATGAACACTCCATCCTCTTTAAACAATAGTTGTTTTAACAAATGGACACTGCGTTCTTCATTGTCCTGAGGAGTCTTTGTCATATTCAATGGTGTAATATATCTGTTTTGTTGAAAGGCTACGAGATGGTACCCTTTTTGACGATTTGCTTGAATGATATGAGGAGCTTCTTGGTTAATATGTTCAATATCTAGTCGAACCGTTCGAGTACTCACACCCAAACAGGTCGCTAGCTCTCTCCCTTTCATCCATTCTTGACGAGATAGTAGTTGCAATAACTGTTGGTGACGCTGTTTCATAAAAATCCCCTCCATCTCAACTTGACTATACCAAATTCTTCACATCTATTATACCTAAAATCTTTTCCTATTGTTAGGAAATTTTAGCCCATTCGTGAAATTATTCGTAAATTTTCTTATTTTTTGACAGATTTTGGATGATTGGTGTACTAAAGGAAAATCATAATAAAAAGTGTATTGAAAAATAAATGGAGTCTCTTAGAACTCCTATGGATTATTTTCATCATTATAACAATAACGGCACCCCATCGAGCCTTCATCTCAAGGGTAGCAAGCCTTAAACTGAGGGTAAGTGATCAATCGCTAACCCTCAGTAATTCGCATTGCTTGCGATTACCTTATTGTTATTATGATGAAATCCATTAGGAGTTCTTTTGAGACTCCATTTAATTACTGCTTTCTATAGATTTTCCTTTAGCACATATCACATATTGAGTGAATAAGTAAATTACAAATTGTTTCAGGCGGAGGGACGGGAAGGACAAGGTGGGTGCTTTTGAGAGGCGGTTTTTGGGCAACAAAAAAGGCACCAGAATCGGTGCCTGCAGGACTGGGGTAGCTGGATTCGAACCAACGAATGACGGAGTCAAAGTCCGTTGCCTTACCGCTTGGCTATACCCCAATGGTGGAGGGGGGCAGATTCGAACTGCCGAACCCGAAGGAGCGGATTTACAGTCCGCCGCGTTTAGCCACTTCGCTACCCCTCCAGCAAATATTAAAATTTCGTACTCAGATATCTTACAACAGTTTGAAGGAGAATGCAAGGATTTTACCGCAAAAACATAAAGAATCTAGTCGATTTCCTGGCTAGATTCTTTATAAGTTTATTTTAATTTAGACGTGACTTTCTTCTTAGAGAAAGTTCGCTCTTGTTTATTTCCTAATGCGTTCAGACGTGCATCCAAGAGAATATGACGGCCTTCTACATTACGAGTGTATATGATTTCGTACTTGCCAATGTATTTTTCAATGTTGGCTACAAAAGCGACGACGTCTTCTTTACGTTTATCAAACATACTTGGAACGGCAAAATATTTTGTTTGATCATTGACCCTAGTCGTAGCTCTTAGAATATAGCGCTGGTTCTCAATTGGAGCAAAGAATTCCGATAACGCCTGTGCGAAGAGTTCCTTCTCACGCAAGGTTCCCCCTTTTAGATAAGTGGCTGTTTGAAAAGAATCTTTATCCTCACGAACGACTCTAGCCTTGCAGTTTTGTGTCTGCAAGTGTCCTGATGCAAGCAAGGCTTTTCGGATGGATTCCGCAAAGAGTTCGAGGCGTTTATACGGACTCTTGTAAAGGAAATATCTCAACCAGACGATATTTAACACGATGAGCGATAAAATCCCCACTGGATAAAAGAGTTGGGACGGTCCTTTTACAAAATCGAGAAATAAATAGACAATCAATTCCGTCAGTACAATTGCTTGCGCGTAGGTGAGAATTTTTCGTGCATCTGTTAGAAGAACGGTCGGCAAGAACGCCTTGTCCACTTGCACTTCACTAGCGACTTCCATATCTTCTAGAAGCGGAAGAGATTCATTCCAGCGCTCTCTCAACTCTTCGCGGTTACGCGAGCGGCTGATGGTTTCTTGGTTGAGTTTTGTTAAATTCTTCTTCGTAAACTCGATATTTCCAAGGTCTAATCGATCCACGCCCGATTCAATCGTGTTCTCATTATAGTGTAGGCCTAAAAATTGCTTCATGCGGCGCTGCAACAATTCCATATCCGGACTATCGATTCCGACAGCAACCTCTTCGTCTTCTTCCTTCTTGAAGAGTTTTTTCTCCGCCAGATTAATGGACACAAGATGCCAAACGCTGCTTGTTTTATCCGGATTTTCCGGCCAAATACGAATCGCACGCCCTCGCATCTGATTGCTGAGCATGAAACTTCCGACAAAGCTAGCGAGAATCAATGAGTTCACGCACGGCGCATCCCATCCTTCCCCTAGGAGCGATTTTGTCCCAATTACGACATGAATATGCCCTTCTTGGAAGAGCTGCGTCACGGCGCTGACTAAATCATGTTGCGAACCTACTAAACGGACCTTCACATAGTCCTTCTCGTCTAGTTGTCCGACTGGTTGGAAGGTAATCTTATCGGCTCCAAAAACAGCCTCTAGACGCGATTTTACACCTGTTGGAATAATCACGAGACTTCCTGTTAAAACGGCCATAGGAACGTCTAATTGTTGTTCCTCAAGCTCTCTACGAAGGACTTCGAAGTAGGGCAATACGCCCAGTTGGCTATATTGAACTTCTGGGTTTCCTAAGTGCGCCTCAAAGTCCTTTCGAATGAAGTCGGTTAGAATCAGTTGTCTTAAATTTCCTCCTAGAGTTTCGTATTCTGCTTTAAAAATATCTCTGACGGCATTTAATTTCCCAAGAGATTGGTTCAATAGCTGGTCTATTTTTTTATTGCGACATAACTGTACTTGTTTGCGGTCGATTAACCCCAGAGATTTCAATTCACTCTTTAACTCTTTCAGGTCTTCTTCGGATAAATCATACCAATGTGGTACATCAAACAACATTCCTTGTAAGAGGATTTCAAACCACGCCAAGTCAAACATCGGAAGGCGGCTTGCCCCTAGTAATTGTTGAAACTGTTTCGGGAACTCGATTCCTTTATGACGTAGAAAAATCAGTGTAGCCGAGAGATACTTCGGTTCGTTTAAGAGTTCATCTTCTGAAATGGTGCCATCGAGCGCACGGCTAGTTCTCACCGCCTCGCAAAACATCGAGTCAGAGGATAGATTTTTCAAGAAGGTTCTCTTTTGCGTAGAAAACTGATCGAGTTGTTTCTCTTCTTCCTTCGTTGGGAAAGAGAAATACACATAGTCCTGGTGCGGACACAAACTGCCTTCTTTGACGAGTTCTGGAATAGTAATTTCTTCATCGATTTCCCCACACATAGCCACATAACGATTCCAAAGTGCAGGCTCTCCTTCATATGGAGGTGTTGCCGTCAGCGAAATCACATTTATATCCGCAAAGGATTTGCGGAAGATTTCCAGACTCTTCCACCATTCATTTCGTAAGTGATGGCACTCGTCGAGGCACAATGTTCCAAGACTCGCTTCGTTAAAGAGCCCAACGATATCTACTCCTTTAAAATCAAAATGCTCGTTTTCGACGACATCGTCCGTATCCTCAACTTCCGCGTCGCCTTCCAGACGGTTGATGGCACTGTGCAACGCTTGATACGTCGCAACGGTGATCGTCTTTGGCTGTTTGAGATTTTGCGAAATCATTTCATCGGCTAGAAGCTCATCATCCAGAAATGCCTCACGAATACGGTCAACCCATTGCTGGCGAATCGTCACTGTCGGCACTAGAATGAGCGCAGGCTTACTATTGCGACGGATAAATTCAATTCCTAGTGTCGTTTTCCCAGAACCTGGAGCCGCCACTAAGTGAATATGACCATCCGCCATAATCGTCTCGCTTTTTTCTAAAATGCGCTTTTGATACTGGCGCCACTCGCCTTTAAAAGATAAGTGTTCTAACACCTAACCCCTCCTTTGCTCATTCATTATACCATTAGATTTCTTCTTTTAATTCGATTTTGATAACACTGTCCACCTCATCAGGTAATGGATAGGTGTAAGCCCCAATTTCTCCATATTGTGCAAAGCAAATGTCTTGAAAAGCTAAAGTAGTCCAACTGTTAGAAATCCTTACTTCGCTACCATCATGGACGAAACTCAACCGTTCAATCTGCTCTTTATCGATTCCTGTTAACGCAATCGGACCAATAGGTTGTTCAAACACATGGGCGTACAACATTTTCCCATTCTTTGTGTAATAACCCCATTCCGGTTTTGGCAGATTCACTAATTCTCCTTCGTAGATAGATTCTCCATTACTCTTCATCCATTGTCCAATTTCCTGCAAAATTTCTATGCTTTCTCTTGGGAATCTTCCTTTAGCGTCTGGTCCTACATTTAAAATCATATTTCCACCCTTGCTGACACATTCCACCAATTTGCGAATAAGAACTTTAGAGCTTTTAAAGAGTTTGTCAGACGGATGATACGCCCAGTGATTATTCATCGTAAGACACAATTCCCAAGGTAATAACTCTCCCTTATCATTCCGAATCCCTTCATGGGGTAAAATTTGTTCAGGACTAACAAAGTCTCCAGAATAAGAATGAATCTCCTCTGTAGCAATGCTGCCAAATCCTTCCCCGGAAGTCTCTAATCGATTATCAATCACTACATCCGGTTGATGTTTGCGAACCAGCTCTATTAATTCACTTGCCTTCCATTTTTCTCCAAACATTTCCCCATACGAAAAATCAAACCAAAGAATATCAATTTTTCCATATTTGGTAACTAGTTCCTCGACTTGGTGATGCATCAATTCTAAATACCGATCAAAGTCGATTTGCTCATTTTGATACTGCTTATTTCCTCTCATGGGATGGTGGCGATCTTCATATTTAGGATAATCTGGATGATACCAGTCTAGTAAACTAAAGTATAATCCTACACGTAGCCCTTCTGCTCTCAGGGCTTCTACATATTCCTTTACTAAATCTCGTCCAAAAGCGGTATTGGTAATCTTATAGTCCGTGTACGCTGAATCGAATAAGCAAAAACCATCATGATGTTTTGCGGTTAACACAACATATTTCATCCCTGCCTCTTTTGCAGCTTTTGCCCACTCCCTTGCATTGAATTCTGTAGGATTAAAGGCTTCAAAATAGGGTTGATAGTCCTCAATCGTCATTTTTTCATTGCTACGGATCCATTCTCCTCTTCCTGGAATGGCATA
The DNA here is from genome assembly GCF_001073445.1 of Granulicatella sp. 572.rep1_STHE. Classification (NCBI taxonomy): domain Bacteria; kingdom Bacillati; phylum Bacillota; class Bacilli; order Lactobacillales; family Carnobacteriaceae; genus Granulicatella; species Granulicatella sp. 572.rep1_STHE. The sequence goes on from NZ_JVBO01000042.1 coordinate 103,949, forward strand.
CAGTCCAAAATGAATAAACATTCCAAATCGAGCCTGTCTAAACCAACTTGTTCTCTCTAAAATAACCTCTAGTGAATTTTCCATCTTCATCCGCTCCTTTATTCTATTGCCCCAATACTATGCCTTCATTCTAGCACTCTTCCTCTTTTAAAAACATCCCCAATTTTGGTGAAACACATCAAATTTCTTCTCGTTATTTAAAAATAAAAAGGACTCATTCTATGAGCCCTTCTCTACAACCTAAAATAAACAAATTCTATTCATCCATTTGTATTTTTTGATAGTCTTTGGAGACTTTCATTAAAGTCTCATAAACTTCACGAAGTTCTTCTTTTAATCCTTCGTCCGTCAAATACGATTGCACTTTTGCAATCACTTCTTTTTCACGACTTGCATCGAAAATGGCCATCTCATTTTCCTTTTTAATTCGAGCAACATCCATAACGACTTGCATCCGTCTTTCAAAAAGAGAGACGATTTCGCGGTCGATGGCATCAATTTCTGCACGTTGTTTGTCTAACATCTAAAACCTCCTAAATTCCAAAAAAGACTCCTAATGGATAGCCGATAGCAACGGCACTTATCGCACTAAGCAAGAATAAAACTCCCCCATAAAGAAACGCATCTTTTGCGTTCGTCCATCCAGAACCTACCGAAATGGCCACATAAGGCATTGATGGTGGTGTCATAAATGCTAGGCTCGCCATGAACCCAATCAGGCAGGCAATCGTTCCCGCTTGAACTTCAATCGATCCTGTAGCATAAACAGTCGTTAACACCGTTGTTACAACTGAAACAGTGACTAAGTTTGAAGAGACATTTGTTTGAAATCCTGCCCACAATACAAAGATAATCACAACCAATAATTGCGAAAGGGTCGCAAATAGAGGCACTAACGAGCTTTCGAGTAAGCTAATCACCCCAAATTCAGGTTTCGTAATTAAGGTGCCCATACTCAATGTTGCTCCCACCAAGAACATACTTGGCCAATAGACCCCTTTTTGTAGCCCTTCTTGAATAGAGAGGAGTGGTTTCCCTTCAAATGATAGAATCGCCAAAAGAATTACTCCAATCATCGGCGGAAATGCCATTCCAGCGCCTTTTAAGAAGGTAGCCACGTCTGGTAATAGTCCTCCAATGAGCTCTGGAAGAACCCATAGAAGGACAACACTCATAAAAATAAGGACCGTTGCTTTCTCACGTCTACCTTTTGGCGGTAAATTTTCTAGCGAAGTCATTTGTTTCATTTCTACTTGGGATAAATCCACTCGCCAAAAGAATCGTAGAAACACTCCCATCACGATAAAAAGAACAAATCCTGCTGGAATACCAATCATCATATACTGTGCATTGGAAATCGCAATTCCGGTTGCCGTCTTATAGAGCGCCATCGCTGTTACGGAAAAGACGTGATTGATTGGTGTCATCGCAGTTCCGATGGCAATTGTCGAGAATAGAACAATTAATAAAATGGAAGATTCTCTATCTCCTTTTTTAAATCCTAACAGAACCATCATCTCTTCATAAATGGGAAAAACAATCATAAAGAGAATCGTCGGCGAAATAAAAAGACTAATAAATAAGACACTTGTATAGAAAGCTCCGATAAAATGCCAAGGTGTTTTCCCAGCAAAAGAACTTCCCAAGGCCTTTGCGACAAATCTTCGAAGAGCCGGAGTTTGCTCCAAAGCATAGGTCATTAAAAATGTAAATAATAGGAAGACAAAAGTCGTATTTCCAAACGACAGATTAAAAATCTGCCCATAAGACACTCCTGGAAGTATCCCGATTCCTAATAGTATGTAGCAGAGAACGCTTGGCCAATCCGTTGCCACAAATAACCAGAGCAATAAACTGCTCAAAAAAATGGATAAAATAGAAATCGTTGGTGCTGCTAATCCAAAAAGAGTCCCTTGTGTAAAGGTTAAATAACCGCTAAGAGCTATTAAAATACCACTAAGTGCAATAATGAACCGCTGCGGTTTCGTCCAATTTTTTCCTTTCATTGTTTCACCTCATTCCTATCTATCCTACCTCATTTTAGATCAGATTGCTATTGAAACTAGGAATAAACTTTGGAATCCATCATCACTTTCCTTCTATATTATATAGAAAGATTTTTCCAAAATAAAAAAGCCAGGGATTACACCTGGCTCTTCTTTAATGTTCAAATTTTAATGCTTTTGCAAGACGTTTATATAAGAATAATGCAAGAATACTATTGAGCCCAAATTTAATGATATTAAATGGCAATAATGCAAACGTCATTAATGAAGCTAAGTCTGTTACATAAGGGTTAAGTGCATGAGCTGCTGCGACAATTTTTTCCATTGGAAAATTCATAGCAGTCGCATATAAAGGAAACATCACAAAATAATTTGCTGTTAATAAGACAACTGTAGCGGCAATCGTCCCAACGATTAAACTCATAATCGCCGTTTTAAAATTACGATTTCGTTGATACAACAATACTGCCGGTAACATAAAGCTTAAACTTCCTATTAAGTTCACCGTTTCCCCAATTCCATAGGTCATCGACCCATTATAGACAAAATTCAATAATATCTTGATAATGGCGATAAAACTTCCATAAACTGGACCTAAAATATATCCCCCCAACAATACCGGTAAGTCTGAAAAATCCAACTTCACAAACGTTGGAATAAACGGTACGTTAAAAGATAGAAACATTAAAACGGTACTGATGGCACCAAAAACACCTACTAGAACAATTTTTTTAGTCGCTGTTCCTGTCGACTTTTTTACATCTGTACTCATCGTACATCCTCCTTCTTAGGGCGAAGGAAATTGCACTTTTCACCCAATTCCAATAAAAAAAGCAGTATTGAAATGGACCTTCCAATACTGCTCGTCAAATAGACTCGTTGAAATAGTGCCATTTTCTCACATCTAGACTATACTATCGGTTCTGGAATCACACCAGATCATGCCAAGCGGCTCGTGGACTATACCACCGGTCAGGAATTTCACCTTGCCCCGAAAATGTTATTTTATAGGTTGATTGTAGCACTTCCTGTATCATTGCGCAATCTCCCTGCTTATAAAAGTTTTAAAAACGATTCCCAACTAAAAAAATTGGATGCCAAACACTGGCATCCAATTTTTTAGAAATCTATTTTACTTCTTTAAATCCTTCTTCTAAAATCTTTTTCTTAGATTCTTCGAAACTGTAATGATCATTTTTCTTCACCAAAGCAGAATGAACACTGCTATAGAGTGATGGTGCTTTCGAACGACTCTCTTCATCATCATATTTGAACTTCTTAAGGTCAACCTCAACCGTAAATGAGATTTCCTTATCACTATCCGATTGAGTAACTTTAATCCCCTCAATCCCATCCATTTCTTTTACGATTTTCTCACGTGTTCTACGTGCTTTTTCTTCGTAACCCTTATTCTTAGAAAGATCATAGCTGATGTTAAACGTTAGTGAGGAAACCGAATCTTTTTCCTTGTCGTACATGTACGTTACTTTTTGCTTAGAGATAGAAACTTCTAAGGCGAATTCCGCTTTACTTTCAGAACGACACCCTAATAAAACAAAAAATGCTCCTAATAGGACAATCGATAATTTAACTATTTTCTTCATTTTATACTCCTTTATTCTGACTTATTGTTATCATAGAAAATCCAGTGTAGGATGTCAAATTATACTTGAAGTGTGTTGGGCCAAATAGTGCAAACAAAAACCGCCTCCTTTTCAGGAGACGGTTATTTCATTTCTTATTAGAAACGGATGTAAGTCGCACGAGCTGCAACACTTGCAGAAATTGTACGGTAAGAGATTACGTTTAATCCTTGTACGTTCATTTCAGAGATGTATAATGAACCATCTGCGTTAACTGCTTCTACGAATGCAACGTGTCCGTAAGTTGGGTCAGCACCAGCTAAACCTTGTTGGAATACGATTGCTGAACCAGCTGATGGTGAGTTAGATACTGAGTATCCATAGCTACGAGCATATGCTGGCCATTCAGCCGCGTTACCCATCATGCTGTGTCCGATTGGTGTTCCAACTTGTGCCATACGGTTGAATACGTAGTAAGTACATTGTCCGAAGTATCCACCGTTTAAAGCTGCACGGTAACTTGGGTCAACTGCTGGGAATCCTCCGCCAGTTGTGTAAGTATAGCTAGAAGATTGTTTTGTTGCTGCAGGAGCCGCTGTTGCTTGTGCTGCTGGAGCTGCTGCTGTTTGAGCTTGAGTATTTGAAGCTGCTGGAGCTGGAGTTGAAGTTGCTGCTGCAACTGTTTCAGCTGCTTTTGCTGCTTCTGCTGCTAAAGCTTGACGAGATGCTTCTGCAATACGTGCTGCTTCAGCTTCTGCTTTTGCTTTTTCTTCAGCTAAACGTTTTTGGAAAGCTTCTTTTTCTGCTACTAATCCATCACGTTTTGAGATTTCAGCTAATTCTTCTTGAGATAAGTTTGCTAATAAAACTTTATTTTTGTCAAAAGTTTCATTTAATTTTGTTTGTAATCCTTGTAATTCTTCCTCAGCTTTTTGTTGTTCAGCTAATTTAGCTTGTTGTTGCTCTTCTTTAGCTTCTACTTGTTTCTTATCTTCTGCTTGTTGTTGCATTAAATCACGGTTAGCACCGATTAAATCCATAACAACACCGATACGGTTAACGATATCTGATAAGTTTTCTGCATTTAATAAGAAGTCAACATATGAACGAGCTCCGTTTGTTTGTACTGCACGAGCTTGTTCTTCTAAACGTTCGTTACGTTCAGCAATTACTTTTTCTAATTTAGAAATTTCTGATTTTAATGAGTCGATTGCTGCTTGAGCTTCAGCTTTTTGAGCTTGAGTAGCATCAATCTTAGTTTGTACTCCTGATAATTCAGATACTAATGAATCAATTGTTGCATTAACTGCAGCTTTTTTATCATTGATATTTGCAATTGTTGAATTAACTGAGTTGATTTGTGAATCAAAGTCTTGCGCACTAACTTTTGGTGCTAAAGCTCCTAATGTTAATACTGTTCCTGTTACTAATACTGTTAATAAGCGTTTCTTCAAGTGAGTCCCTCCAATAGTTCCAATAAAAAATCAATTATATATTTCGAAGTAGCCGATTTGGCTTAAATAAAACTTAACTTGGTACTATAATACCATAGGACTTTAGACTGATGTTGATTTTCTTTGAATTGACAATACCTTGTAACAAAGCTGTAATATAAAACGATTAGCTGACCTTTTTGATACAAAAAAAGGAGAAATTTATAAAATATTACAGAATAATTTGTCTTTTTTTTATAGAATGATTCAATGAAAATATGTAATTCCTTTAAGCGCGGTACATTTATCTTCAAAAAGTTTTGTAACAAACCAAACTTTAGCCCTCATAAAAGGGGAAATATGGTATATTTAACGTATCCAATTGAAAATAGAAGGGAGCTATTTTTATGATATTAACATTAACAATGAATCCGGCGGTAGATATTGGGTATACGGTCGAAACATTAAAGATGGATACGGTGAATCGTACTCAAAAGGTTAGTAAAACACCTGGTGGAAAAGGCCTCAACGTGAGTCGTGTTTTAAAGCAACTCGGTTCTCCAGTGCTAGCAACAGGTTTACTAGGCGGTCACATCGGTGCTTTTATTAAAGAAAAATTGGATGAGGTTGCCTTAGAAAACAACTTCTACCCTATCCAATCGGAAACTCGTAATTGTATTGCCATCCTACATGAAGGCCTTCAAACCGAAATCTTAGAGGCCGGTCCTACCATTACACCAGAAGAACAAGCAGGTTTCCTCGCCCATTTTGAAACCTTATTAGAAGAAGTCGATCTCATCACAATCTCTGGTAGCTTACCTAGTGGAATGGATGAGACTTTATACGCAACGATTATTGAAAAAGCTGCTAAAGCCAGCGTTCCTGTACTTTTAGATACTTCTGGGAAAACATTAAAGATTGCGCTTGAAGCTTCTACCAAGCCAGCCTTAATTAAGCCAAACCAAGAAGAACTCGCTGGGCTATTAGGGGTTCCTGAAGCGACAACGGTTGAAGAATTGAAGGAGCAATTGAACTCTCCGTTATTTGAAGGGGTGGATTGGGTGGTTGTTTCGCTTGGATCAAAAGGCGCACTTGCAAAACATGATGGAGCGTTTTACCAGGTGAATATCCCCAAAGTCAACGCCGTGAATCCTGTTGGCTCTGGAGACTCAACGATCGCTGGGTTAGCGCATGCGATTGCAAAAGGCGAAAGTGTTGAATCCATTTTGAAAACGGCAGTGACTGCAGGTACGCTCAATGCCATGGAAGCTCAAACAGGCTTTATAAACATGGATAACTTCGATACTATTTTCAATGCGGTAACCGTGGAGAAAGTATAAATAAAAAAGGGAATCTCGGAAAAGCCTTATGGCTATCATCATAGTGACGCTAACGTTGTACCGGTTCGAGCCAAAGTCTCTCACCTTTAAAGCCTCAAAGAGGGCGTACGGATTACAAATCCTACGCCCTCTTATTCGTTTTAATACTATACACGTTACTGTCACTATTGAAGCCATATACTTTCCGAAATCTAAATCCAATTCCATCTTCTCAAGCAAGGTTACCACATTGAAAGAATCTTACGTAAAATAGCCTGAGCTTCTATGGGTTAAGCAGCTGCAGTTTTAAATGGAAAAGTGCCGAGCTTTTGCATTCGAAATGCACTCACTAAATCATGAGTTTTGGAGCCAACAAATTCGGGCTTTTGACCAAAAAGTTATTTTGCAATATAACGTATATGTCATATTGTGTTTTTTACATTTGCTTTTGAAATATGATTGTGTAGGCGTTTATACCAGGTTTGAAAATCTATTTAAAACATTTTTTTATTTCAAACTTTGTGAACTGCTCGTTATCGTCAGCTCACAAAGCAAAAATTTTTTAGTAGTTTTAGATACGATGCACCCAAAGGATGATTCCGAAGAATACTGCGGATTTTATCATCACAGTAACGTGGTAGAGCATAAAAACGAGGGAGAAAGACAGAAATGTCATGGATACATTTGTATCTATGGCATTTCGTTTTCTTTCCCCCACAAAGTTGAATAGGAATGAGATAGCTTTTTACAGCTAGACTCATTCCATTCAACCACTGTGCTAAGAGGGCGTAGGATTGTTAATCCGTACTTAAAGTACTTTATAAAGTTAGATGCAGTGGATGATTGAATTAAGCTTCATCACTCGTGATTCGCTTAATCCTAATCATCCTTGCGGGGGTAAGACTACAAAGCAAACAGGACTCACACTGTGAGTCCTGTTTTGTCTTTGGTCTTACTCCCTCTTTGAGGCTTTTAAGGCAAGAGACCTAAGGCTCGAGCCGGTGCAACGTTACAGTGATGATAATTAAATCCGCAAGGATTCAAAAGAATCATCCATAAGTCTTTTATTTCAACACCACTAAGAAGTATTTTTTCTTACCGCGGCGGACGATAACAAAGCGTTCTTCAAAAGATTGTTCTTTCGTCCATTCGAATTCGAGGTCGGTTACTTTTTCCCCGTTGATAGAAATCGCGCCGTTTTGAATATCTTCGCGTGATTGTCTTCTTGAAGGTTCAATGCCAAGGTCAACAAGCCATGTCGCTAGATTTTGAGGTTCTTTTGAACTTTCAAATGTTGGCATGTTTTTGAAGCCTTGTTCGATTTCGTCGGCTGTTAATTGTTGTACGTTTCCTGTGAAGAGCGCGTTTGTAATTTTCTTCGCATCTTCTAAGGCTTTTTCGCCATGAACGAAGCGAGTGACTTCTTCAGCAAGGCGGATTTGTGCCTCACGTTTATGTGGTTCTGTCGCCACTTTTTCTTCGAGCGCTTCGATTTCTTCGCGTTCTAGGAATGTGAAGTACTTGATGTATTTAATCACGTCGCGGTCATCTTGGTTTAACCAGAACTGGTAGAATTCGTATGGAGTTGTCTTTTCAGGGTCGAGCCATACAGCGCCACCAGCTGATTTTCCGAATTTTGTACCGTCTGATTTTAACATCAACGGAATTGTTAGACCGTAAGCACGAGACTCTGCCCCTTCCACTTTACGGATTAATTCAAGTCCTGAAGTGATGTTCCCCCATTGGTCCGCACCTCCAATTTGAACTTGCACATCTTCTGTCTTGAATAAATGCAAGAAGTCCATTGATTGTAGGATTTGGTATGAAAATTCAGTAAATGAAATTCCCACTTCTAGACGGCTTGCGACAACGTCTTTTGCAAGCATTGTGTTCAAGTTGAAATGCTTCCCGTAGTCACGTAAGAAGTCTAATAATGATAAATCTTTTGTCCAATCGTAGTTGTTTACAAGGCGTAATGTTGCTTGGTCTTCATCCGTTGTGAAGAATAATTTCTTCATTTGCGCTGTCAGTTTTTCGACATTGTGTTGAACTTGTTCCATTGATTGAAGCACACGTTCGCTTGTACGACCACTTGGATCTCCGATTGAACCTGTTGCTCCACCAATCAAGATGACTGGTTTATGTCCTGCTAATTGGAAACGACGAAGAATCATAAACGGAATTAAGTGTCCAATGTGCATGCTGTCTCCAGTTGGGTCTACCCCACAGTAAAGCGATACAGCCTTTTCGCTTGTTAAGGCACGTAAGCCTTCTTCATCTGTCATTTGGTTGATGGCGCCGCGCCATTCTAAATCATCGATAATGTTCATCTTGTTTCTTCCCTTCTTTCTTGTAAATAAAAAATCCCTAATAGTCAAAAAGACTATTAGGGACGATTTTCACCGTGTTACCACCCTTGTTGACGATGCCAGGCATCATCCACTCGAGCATCCTTATCGCGGATGAGACGTCCTGACGGATTGCTCCCAAGTGTACTTCGCGGATGTGGGGGATTGTCTTGCACCGACCGACAATTCTCTTCTTTCTCCCGTGGACAACCACTACTGCGCTTGTTCATTGCTTATATATGTGCATTTAGTATACGGCTTATCCTACTTGATGTCAATGACTACATTTCATCTGGAGCAGCCACGCCAAGAAGCGCTAGGCCTTGTTTTAGAAGGCTTGCTGTTGTTTGTACTAAAGCTATACGGCTGTTGAAGGCTTCATCTTCAACAAGTACTTTTGTATGTGCGTAATATTTATTGAACGCTTGTGCTAAATTGATAACGAATTTTGCAATCACTGATGGTTCGCATTTTTCTTCAGCAAAGCGGACTATGTTTGGATAGTTTTCGATGAGTTTCAATACTTCCCACGCATCATCGTCTGTTAATGAGAACGCCTCTTTTGTATCGACAGTATGGTTGGCTTTACGTAAAATACTCATTGCACGAGCATGTGTATATTGTACGTATGGCCCTGTTTCACCTTCGAATTGCACGACTTCTTCAAGCGCGAAGTCGAAGTTGTTTGTACGGTCGTTCTTCAAGTCGTGGAAAATTACCGCACCCACCCCAACAGCGTGAGCCACTGCTTCTTTGTTTTCAAGTGATGGATTTTTTGCTTCGATTTGTTTCAAAGCAAGTTCTGTTGCTTCTTTTAACACGCCTTCAAGAAGGATGATTTTTCCTTTACGTGTCGATAATTTCTTACCGTTCAATGTGATTAGTCCAAATGGAATATGGACAATCGTTTCAGCCCAAGGTAAATTGAGTTCTTTTAAGACTGCTTTTAATTGTTTGAAGTGGTTGGATTGTTCCATCCCTACCACGTAAATACATTTTGCGAAATCGTAGGTATTTTTACGGTAGTTTGCGGCTGCTAAGTCACGTGTCATGTATAGTGTTGCGCCGTCTGATTTTTTAATCAATGCTGGTGGTAAATCATATTTTTCAAGGTCTACGATGGTAGCGCCATTATCCACTTTTAGTAAGTTCGCGTCTTCAAGCATGTCGACCACAACGTCCATCTTGTCGTTATAGAACGCTTCACCATTGTATGAATCAAAAGTCACGCCGAGTAAGTCATACACGCGGTTGAATTCTTTTAATGATTCACTTCTGAACCATTCCCATAGACGAACCGCTTCTGGGTCTCCATCTTCTAGTTTCTTGAACCATGCACGACCTTTATCATCGAGCGTTGGATCTAGTTCTGCTTCTTCGTGGAAACGAACGTATAATTTAATGAGTTCTGCGATTGGATCAGCTTTTACAAGTTCTTCGCTTCCCCATAATTTGTACGCTTCGATGAGTTTTCCGAATTGTGTTCCCCAGTCTCCTAAGTGGTTGATACGGATTGGTTCATAGCCCACTTTTTTCTCAAGGTTCGCAATCGCGTTCCCAATCACTGTTGAACGTAAATGTCCCATTGACATTGGTTTCGCGATATTTGGCGAAGACATATCGATGACCACTTTACGGCCTTGACCGTAATCCCAGTCACCGTAATGTTCGCCAAGTTCTAACACTTCTTTTAATACTTCATCAGCAAATGCACTACGTTCTAAGAAGAAGTTCGCGTAAGGTCCCATTGCTTCTGCTCGTGCGATATGTTTATCACTCACAGCTTCCACGATTTCTGACGCGATAGCTTGCGGTGCTTTACGTAAAACTTTCGCAAGTGTAAATGCAGGGAAAGCTAGGTCCCCTTGGTTCGCGTATTTAGGCACTTCAATCATTGGTACGATTTCGTCAACGCTTAAATGCTCGCCGACTGTTTTTGCGATTTGTTCTGCAACTATTTTCTTATAATTCATCTTTGTTCTCCTTTTCTTTGGTTTTTATACTCGGATATCCATTTACACAAAAAAATCCCTATACGACGACAGTCATATAGAGACGAGAATTCCCGTGGTACCACTCTGATTGCTCCTATTGAGCCACTTTACTCGGTAACGGCGAATCCGGATTATCCTACATTTCAAATAATCATTTCAAAAGTGCGGTTCATTTTTAATGAATGGTTGGCTTTCACCCTTCCAACTCGCTAATACATTCGGTTAAAAACTACTCTCTTTTTCATCAATTTTGCTATTTAACTGTCATCCACTGTACCATAATCAGCACGAATTTGCAATTTTACTTCTTTTTAAAATAGCGAACACCTTGCACTACTGACGAGATGGCAAATAAGACTGCACAGATCGCATACAATGGTTTTGAAACCACCGCCAAAATCACAAAGGCAATCGCACAAATGGCGTAAACAATACATAAATATAAGGACTGATCCATTTACTCACCTACTTTAATTTATCATGGTCATACGTGTGCACCAGTTCCAGCCCTGCAAAACGTTGTTGGCGAAGTGCTTCGTATACAACAATCGCTGCCGTATTCGATAAGTTCAATGAACGCACATGCGTATCGTTCATCGGAAGACGCAAACATTTCTCTTCGTTTTCACGCATGAATTCTTCAGGAAGGCCGGTTGTCTCTTTCCCGAACATGAAAAATTGCTCCTCATCGCGGGCTAAATCCACCTCATCATAGGTGTGGTTGGCGAATTTTGTAATCAAATATAAAGGACGCTCTCCTAAATAGTCGAGGAACACTTCCATCGATTTGTGATACGTAATATCGACATCATGCCAATAATCTAGCCCCGCACGCTTCAAATGCTTATCATCCGTTGAGAATCCAAGCGGTTCGATTAAGTGCAGTGGTGAATTTGTCGCTGCACAGGTTCTTGCAATATTCCCCGTATTGGCCGGAATTTGTGGTTCAAATAATACGATATGATTTACCGTCATTTGTTTGCCTCTTCTCTATATTTTTCTTGTAAAACTACAATTGCTTTTTCTAATTCTTCGATTAACTCGATATCTTCCTTGGTTGGATTTTCCAGAGAGTCTCTCTTCTTCACTGCGGCTTCTTTTTGCTCGTTAAAATAATCGATCATCTCTTGATTGGACTCGTTCACGATTTCTGCCACCGCCCAAGCGGCAGTCCCCTTCATCACGGGACGCATATCTTCTTTCATAACGCGAAGTAAGAGTGGAACTGCTGATTTATCGCGGTAATTCGCTAAGGCGATAATCGCATTTCTCTGCAACGGTTTCTTTCCTCGCCATGCCCCCGCCATTTGTCCAAAACGTTCCTTAAATTCTTTATTCGAAATCGTCACAAGTGGCTTTAAGAGTGGATGTGTCTCTTCAACGGATGGTTCCATTTCTGGATGCAAGTGGAAATCTTTCCCTTTATTATACGGACACACTTGCTGGCAAATATCACAGCCGTAAATCACATGCCCGATTTTTTTACGAAATTCTTGCGGCATAAAGCCTTTCGTCTGCGTCTGATACGACAGGCAGCGCATAGCATTCATGCGTCCGTCGCCCAGGAGCGCACCTGTTGGACAAAAATCCACACAACGCGTACAATCGCCGCACCCGTAATCCACCATTTCATCGGTTGGAAACTCGATATTCGTAATCAACTCTCCTAAGTAGACATAGGAGCCAAATTCCTTAGTGATTAAAAGGCCATTCTTACCAACAAAACCAATTCCTGCACGCTCTGCTACACGAACATCGATTAATTCACCCGTGTCGACCATTGGCTTAAAGCGGGAATCATCGTCTTGAACTTCTTCTTTAATGTAATTGATTAATGCTTCCATGCGTCTTGAAAGAATAAAGTGATAATCCTCTCCCCACGAAGCCCGTGCAAAAGCTCCGCGTCGCTCTCCCTTCACACGTTCCGGCTTATTTTTTGGAAGTGTTGGATATGCCAGCGCAATGGAAATAATTGTTTTTGGAGTATCGAAGATTTTTTCTGGATAAATACGCTCTTCTAACACTGGATGCTCAAAACCCGTCGTATGACCGAGTTCTTTGGAACGACGCATGCTCTCTTCTAAGTGCGTAAAAGGCTCGGCAGAAGCAAAACCAATCTTATCAATGCCCAGCTCTTTGCTTTTAGCAATAATCTTCTGTTTTAAAACTGCTGTATCCATCTAAATCCTCCTCTCCATTCTTCCTAACTATTGTACTATACTTCTCTTTTTTCACAAAGTTTCCTAATTTTACGCAAAAAAAGAACGCTAGCCTTCGGTGAAATCACTGCGAAAGTTAACGTTAGTCGAACATCAATTGCCGTGCAAAATCAATTACAGAGCAAGAGATACAAGTATAATAGCGCTTTTCTTTTTAAAAAGCAACTATAAAGTTAAGAAATTCTAACGTTTTTGAAAAAATTTTTATCATTCTCCGAATTGTTTTAGTTTGTTACTGAAAAAAGACTTCTTTTATACACTTAAAGAGACTTCTAACCAGAGAAAAGCAACTCCTTGAGTTACTTTTTCTTATACTGTTTTCACTTCACTTCATTATACAATTCTTCCGTAATCGTAGCAGCTGCCATCGGATGGTCTCCCGGATTAATAACGACATCATGAAACGCTAATTGTTCATCAAGCGTCACAATTAATGCTTTACAATCTTCTCCATAGTGCTTACGAAGTCTTTTCCAGTCCGTATACACTTTGAGTGTCCACTCTTTCGTTTTTCCTGGTTGCATTGCTAAATCAAAAGGAATATTGGGTTCTACATCCGTTTGCGGGTTCTCTTCAAGAAGTTGGTCATATCCATGAAGTCTCATTGGCGCAATAAATTTTGCTATTTTTAAAGCTTCATAAAACTGATATAAATAGACTTTGCTTAGTGTTTTTTTATCTTTCGTATTCAGTTTACCCAATTGACGTGCCAAATATAACCACTTGATCACGTTCGGATTCATTACAGGTATTTCTTTTTCATCCATCCCTTTATACCGCGGAAGATCCACTAGTTGTTCCGCAAGAATCGTTGTTTTTTCACCACAATATTGAATTCCACGTATTCCATCATAGATACATAAGTCTCTTATGAAATTACGAATCCCTTCTTTATCAGGCCCATTCTCAATTCGTTTAAAATCAAAGTTCTCATTTTTTCCAAACATCTCTTTCAGATTATGGATATACGAACTTGGAATCAGTTGAGCCATTGGCATTGTAACAGAGAGTGAGCCCTTCTCATCTTCTGATGCATGAGAAAACAGATAAGGCTCATCTGTTTCTACTGAATACACTACATAAATATCATCTACTAAAAACAGTTTTTCTCGAATCAATTTATAAAGTTCTCGTCTTTTATATTTTAATAGTACCTGTTTTGCTTCAAATTGTTTAGCCTCTTCAGCATGCACTCTATAATATAATTGCCAAATCTCCGAAATATCTGAAGCCGCTAATTTTTCACAATCCTCTTTAGTAAGTTTGCCCTCTTGTTCATCCACAAAAGCGATTCCCAGAGCAACAGTATAAGCATTATATAATTCGACATCCGGGGCATTTTCCGAATGCAACACCGTTCCCTTATAAATATCAAGTTTAGCCCCATCTTGGACTCTTGCCATCACTATTGTTTCTGTAGCTTCTTGAACCTCGCCTTCAGGAACCTCAAGTGATAGAACGGTTGTTTTCACAGGAGTTTCCGTCACACAACTCATCTTTGTAACAACAATTTCGTCCCCAACTTTTATGGTTCCTTTCACGAAACCCACAATCATTAAGTCTGAAGGATTGTCATCTCCCTTAAAAAAATTAACAACACCAAGAGTAAAACTCGGATCCTGTTTCTTCTTTCTAAATAAAAAATCGAATAATCCCATTTCTTTTCCTCCCGTTGCTAATAGCTGATACTTGATACTTAAATTATATCATAGCTTATTTCGAGAATATATAAACCACTAAACCAGAGAAAAGCAACTCCTTGAGTTGCTTTTCTTATAACTATTTAATCTACTGCATTAAAGAATTCTTCTGTCATAAATAGAGCTATCGGATATTCTCCAGGATTAATAACAACATCATAATCTTTTACCAATTCATCAAGCGTTACAACTAACCCTTTATACTCTTCACCAAAGTGTTTACGGAGTCTCTTCCAGTCCGTATACACTTGAACGGCCTTCTCTTTTGTTTTCCCTTGTTGTATTGCTAAATTAAAAGGAATATTAGGTTCGATTACAGTTTGAGGGTTATCTTCCAGAAGTTGGTCATACCCATGAAGTCGCATTGGCGCAATAAATTTTGCGGTCTTTGTAAATCTGGCAAAGATATAAAAATATGCGTTACCGATCTGTTTTTGTTCTTTATCTTCTATTCCGTTCGATTGACTTGATAGATGCAAAAACTTCATTAAATCTGGATTCGTTACAGGGATTTCTGCTTCATCTACCCCTTCATAATTCGGAAGGTCCATTAATTCTTTTGCAAAAATAAACGTATCTTCTGTGAAATATTGAATCGCTTCTACTCCATCATATATAAATAAATCTCTTAGAAAATTACGAATCCCCTCTTTTTCAGGTCCGTTTTCAATCCGTTTAAATTCAGCTCTCGCATCATTCCTATAAATCTCTTTACGGTAATGCATGTATGAGCTTGGAACCAGATAAACCCGTGAATGTGAAACAGTAATCCCCTTATTTCCATCTAATGATGCAGTAGCAAACAAATGAGGTTCGTTCGTTATTGGTGAGTATATTACATAAATGTCATCTAATAAAAATAGTTTTTCTCGAATCAAATTAAAGAAATCTCGTCTTCTCTGATCCACCTTCAGTTCTATTTCTTTTACCCTTTCAAAGTCTTCAAGATGGGCCTTCCAATATAAACTCCAAATCTCCGAAATATCTGAAGCGGCTAATTTCTCACGATCCTCCTCAGTGAGTATTCCATCTTGTTGCTTTACAAAAGCGATATCCATTGTAAAACGATAAGCATGGTAAACCTGAGTATATGTCACGGTTTCCGAATGCAACATGGTACCTTTATAAATCCCAAGTTTATTCCCATCTTTGACTTTTACCTTCACCACTATTTCTGAGGTTTCTTGAACCTCCTCTTCATAAACATAAATGGATGAAATGACGGTTTTTACAGGCGTTTTGGATAAACAACTTATCTTTGTAACAACAAGTTCGTCCCCTACTTTGAGGGTTCCTTGAACAAAGCCCTCAATAATTAAGTCTGTAGCGTTGTCATCAACACCAATTACATTAATTACTCCAAGAATACAGCTTGATTCTGCTTCTGATTCTGCTTCTTTCTTCTTTCCAAATAAAAAATCGAATAATCCCATTCATTTTCCTCCGCTTTCCAATAGCTGATACTTGATACTTAAATTATATCATAGCTCATTTCGCGAATATAGAGACAAAAAATAAGGACCCACCCTGTGAGTCCTTATGCTTTTTGATTCTTTTTATTCGGCATTCTTAATTTTATTAAAGATACTTTCCGTAATATAGGCTCCTGCTTCTTCTTTGCCTGTTCCATTGATAATAACATCATGAAGACTCAAGTTGCCGTCCAATTGTTGGATCAGTCCTTGCCATTCTTCTCCAAATTCTTTACGCAGTCTCTTCCAATCTGTAAAGAATAAAAGTGCCTTCTCTTTTTCTTTTCCATCTTGCATGGCTAAGTCAAATGTGAATCCTTCTTTAAAGGTGGTATTGCCATTTTCATCCACCTTTGGCAATTCTCCATGTCCTCTCATCGGAACAATAAAGCGCGCTGTTTTCAGGGCTTCGGCTAAATGGTGGAAATACATATTGAATAGAATTTCGCGGTCTGTCGTATCTGGTTTGCCTAGTTGTCCAAGGAGATGTAACCAGCGGACCACATCTGGATTCGTTACAGGAATATCGATTTCTCTCATCCCTTCGTAGTTCGGAAACTCGATCAATCCTTCTGCTGCAATTGACGTTTCTTCTGCTACAAATTGAATTCCGCGAGCTCCATCTAATAAAATAACTTCGCTTAAGAAATTACGGATGCCATCTTTATTCGGTCCATTTTCAATGCGACGTAATTCAAACTCGTCATTATCTTCAAATTTTTCTTTGAGATTTTCTTTATAAGCCGCTGGAATTAAACGTACTAATGGCGCAGTTGTATAGTAGCTGCCATCTTCTTTTTTCATCGTCTTTGTGAATAGATAAGGCTCTCCGGTTGTGACCGAATAAACTGCATAAATTTCATCCACTAAGAATAATTTATCACGGGTAATCGTCACTAAATTGCGGATTTTCTCCATGTTTTTAGAACGTCTTTCTTCTGTGTCTTCTGCGGCATTAATATTGCAATACCATAAGAAAAGACGCCAAATTTCAGCTACATCCGTTACGGATAAGTACACACGGTCAATATCTGAAATCTCGCCATTTTGAACACCTACAAAAGATTCTCCGATAGCGTTAATATAGGTTCCGTACAGATCATTTTCACTAGTGCCTTCTGAATGAACGACTGAACCTTTATAGAGACCATATTGAGCACCATTTTCAATCCATGCTGCAATTTTTTTATTAGAAGCTTCCATCACGCGTCCGTTATTGCCATCTTCTAATGCATATACAGCTGATTTCACAGGTTTGTCAGTATCACTTCCCAATTTTGTAATAATGACTTCATCCCCAACTTTAATCGTTCCTGTGACATACCCTGTAACAACTAAGTCTGGAGAGTCCTTCCCTGCGCTAAATACATTTTCTACCCCAAGTACAAAACCTTTCTTAGCGTCCTCAGAAGTTTTGCTCCCTTCAGCTGGTTCGACAGTTTCTTCTGCTTTTACTGCTTCCTCTTTCACTTCTGCTGTTTCTTCCTTTTTAAGCTCTTCATGTTTTACTTCTTCTTGAACCACTTCATCTTTCTTTGGTTCTTCTTTTTTACGAGAGAAAAAATCTTTTAATCCCATTGTAAAACCTCCTAATGGTTAATAGTTTCATTATAGCACACTTCATTCATTCTTTACGGCTTTTTCACGACGGCGATGATGTAATGGACGGTTACCGTAGAAAGTGGATGTTCATTACTATAGGCTTTGTCTTCTGGCGTGGCACCCCAGTATAGAGGCGTCATCTCTAGTAAATGGCGATAGGTCGCATCCGTTAAATTCACCGTGTAGCGTACCTCTTCAAACGTGACTTGAGGGCATTCGGACTGCACTCGTTCTAGAATATCCGCATTCGAATACGTCTGTTTTTCAGGGTTGGAACGGTAAAGCTGTTGGCGAAGCTCCGCCAAATAATCGTTGCCAGGAATCACTTTAACAAGCGTCCCTCTTGGAGCCAACACGCGCATAAACTCTTGGTAGTTCGACGGCGTTAAAATGTTGAGAAGTGCCCCGCAGGATTCATCCGCAAATGGCAAGTTCGCTAAGTCCCCTAAGAAGAATAGCGCTTGGTTTCCAAAATGAACCGACGCTTGATGGATGCCTTCTTTGGCGGTATCCATTCCACATAAAGGTGCCTGTACAAACTTCGATAACCAAGATACATGACTGCCTTCCCCGCATCCGATATCGACAATAAACTTCTCTTCGTTTCCTGAAAGATACGGCAAAAGCGCATTTAAAAGTGGCTCAAAGAAACCACTTTGCGCCAGTTCATAGCGATGCTGGAACAACGTCGCATCATAATCCGTATTCGCATTTTGCTTCATGAGATGCAAGGTACCTTTTTTCGAAATATTAAACCGATGCCCCTTCTCGCAGACCACGCTATGATTCTCGGCAGAAACCATAGCTTCATGGCAATAAGGACATCGAAATGCTTGTAAATGTTGGTTGATAAATTGCTCGGCCCAATCGATTTTCTTAACGGCCGCAGTTGGTGCTTCCTGTTTTGTCATTCGACACACTCTTTCTAATGTTCTCCATTTCAGTATAGCACATTCGGTTATCTCCTGCTGGAATCGTGAAACAAGAGAAATCAGTCTGTTTTGAGTTTTTTCAGGAGAGTGCTACAATTAATTTACGAAAAGAAAACGAAAAAATCTGAGGAGAGGGAGAAACTATATGACCCAAAAAATTCCAGTTACAATCGTCAGCGGCTTCCTTGGCGCTGGGAAAACAACTTTAATCAACAAAGTTTTAAAAGAAAAACATGGCGAACATATCGCTGTTGTCATTAACGAATTCGGCGAAATCGGTGTAGACCATCAATTCGTTCTTGACGTTGAAGAAGAAATCTATCAAATGGATAACGGTTGCCTCTGCTGCACGCTTCGTACAGACATTGCCGATATGTTGAAATCCATCTTAATGGTCAAAGAACAAAACGGCATTCGCGTGGACCGAGTGTTATTCGAAACAACAGGTCTTGCGGATCCAGCTCCAATCGCACAAACCTTTATTAATGTGCCATTCTTAAACGAGCACTTTATCTTAGATGCGGTATTAACCGTTGTGGATGCTAAAAACTTCCTATACCAAACAGCGCATCAACCTGAACCAGCAAAACAAGTTGGGTTTGCAGATAAAATTTTCATGTCAAAACATAGCTTAGTAGATGAAACAATTTACGCAAAAGTGATTAACGAAGTTCGTAGCATCAATGCCTTTGCGGAAATCCAAGACCTTGACGCACGTCCTGTTCATATGAGCGACATGTTCGGACTTGAATTGTTCTACGCATCTGAAAAGAAGATCTTAGAAATGCAAGAACATGCCGAAGAAGAATATTGTGAAGAATGTGGCCATACACATGCGCACGGTGACCACGATCACGAGCATCACCATCATGACCATGACCATGACCATGAGCATGAGCACCACGATCACGATCACGACCATGAGCATGAGCACCACGATCACGAACATCATCATCACCATAGTCATAGCCACCATAGCGGTATTAACTCATTCGTTATCGAGACTGAAAAACCTTTAGTTCTCGCAAACATTAACGAATGGTTGAACGAGCTTGTTTATATTTACGGGCCAGAATTATACCGTTACAAAGGAATCTTAAACGTGGAAGGATTAGATTACCAAATCATCTTCCAAGGGGTTCAAATGAGCTTTGATATCTCAAGAGGTCGCGATTGGAATGATACAAAACGCGGCTCAACATTGGTCTTCATCGGAAAGAACCTTCCAGAAAACCAATTACGCGAAAGCTTTATTGCTTGTACTGAAAAATAAATATAAAAATTGCAGCTGGACCATTGTGCCCAGCTGTCTTTTTACATGGATGGAGGTGAAACCTTGAAAAAATCATTAAAACTCTCTGCCCTGCTTGCAGGAATCGGAGTGCTGCTCGTGTTGCTGTGGATTTTCTTTCCTAAACATATCACTGCGACTCCAAAAGAGCTCTCTTCGATCGATGAGATTTGGGTCATCACCGACCCACACTATTTGAGTCCAGAACTGCATGACCAAGATGTGGCTTTCCAGAAAATGCAAAATACTGCTGCCGGAAAAGACCTCGTCTACAGCAAGGAACGAATGGAAGCCTTAGTGGCGCAAGTCGAAAGTGAACGCCCAAAAGTGCTTATCGTGAGCGGAGACATGACCTTTAATGGTGAGTATCAAAGTTTTATCGAATTGGCCGAGTTCTTCAAACGCATCGAAGCGCTAGGAACGACCGTCCTCGTGGAACCTGGGAACCACGATATTGCGGATGGCTGGACTAGAAAGTTTCAAGGCAACGAGAACTATAAAATCAAGCAAATGACGGCGGCAGATTTTCCAAATGTCTTTGCCGAATATGGTTACTCCGAAGCGTCCTCGAGAGATACGCACTCGCTGAGCTATATGGCCAAGCCCTTTACCAAACTGTGGTTCTTAATGATTGATAGTAATATTTACGAGAAAAACGGTGAGGGAAAAGGCGCTCCAAAGACGGGCGGCGTGATTCCAAAAGAAACGCTGGAATGGATTGATAAGGAGTTAGCAGCGGCACATTCTGCTGGCGTTCAAGTCATTCCCGTGATGCATCACAATTTGTTGGCGCATCATGAATTTAATCCTGATGGCTTCGTGGTCGATAACGCTTCGGACTTGAAGGCGATTTTTAATCAATATGACAATGTGACGCTTGGTTTTTCGGGGCATATTCATACGCAACAGATTGCCACAGAAAAGCTGTCCGCGAATCGTTCGTATACGGAAATTGTCAATGGCGCGTTTTCTGTTTATCCGTCTACCATCGGCAAATTAACGATGAGCCCTAACGACTATCATTACCAGCAAACGGCGTTAAAAGCAGACGAATGGGCGGCTCAATCGGGACAAACGAATCCGGATTTGTTGCATCATCAGAACTATATGAAACAGGTCTTCGATGACTCGACTCGCATCATGACGCATCAATCTTTATCTGATGAATCGTGGTATACCAAAGAAGTGGGCGACGAACTCAGTACCGTTCTGGCACCACTCAATCTAGCTTATTTCTCAGGAGATAAAATTCCCGAAAGCTATATTTCGGATACCGTTCTCACCTCTAAAGCGTATCAGCAGCTTCAAACCAATAGCTCATCGAACTTCTTATTGAACTACATCGATATGGTTATCAAAGAAACGACGCATGCTAACAATCAAGAAATCACTATACCGTACTAAAAAAGGTCGTCCTGATTGGACGACCTTTTCGTTTACTGTTTTATTTTCCAATTTCCTTTAATAGCTCTTGGTGTTTTTGGCGCCAATCTGCCTTCTCTTCTTCGGTGATTTCACGAAGGACGCGGCATGGATTTCCAACCGCAATCACATTACTTGGAATGTCTTTTGTCACCACAGAGCCAGACCCGATGACCGTATTATTGCCAATCGTCACTCCTGGATTCACCGTCACATTCGCCCCAAGCCATACGTTATTGCCAATCGTAATCGGCTTGCCAAATTCTGGACCCGCATTGCGCGTTTCGGCATCAGTCGGATGTCCTGGCGTCACAAGCGATACGTGCGGACCGAACATGCAGTTGTCCCCAATCGTAATCGGCGCTACGTCTAGTAATGTACAGTCAAAATTCGCATAGAAGCCTTCGCCAATCGTTGTATGAACTCCGTAGTCCACATAGACAGGTTGCTCCATGTAAATCTTCTCGCCTGTTTTTCCAAATAACTGTTTTAACAACGCACGTCTTCCTTCGAAATCATCAAAGTCCAAACGATTGTATTGTTGCGCTAGTTTTTTCCCTTTAATCGATAAGTCTCTTAGCCCTTCTGTGAGAGACGGAATATACAAGTCTCCTGTGAGCATACGTTCTTTCATGGTTTTCATTCAGTCTCCTCCGTTTCCGCAAACGCCTTCGCTTGAACGATTCGTTTTTCGAGTTCTAACAGGTCAATAAAGCGTGCTTGGCGGGCGAATTCTTTATCCCCAAGCGTCAAAATAACCGCTGGCACTGTTAAGACTTCATAGAGACTCGCCACTTCTGGATGAAGAGTGGCATCAATTTCTTCGACCGGAATCTCATACTCTTTGGCAAGTTCCTTTACTCGTGGTTTAATCGCATGACACACCCCACATGTTGGCGTGGATATATATATAATTTTTACTTCGTCCATTTTCTCACCTCACTTCTATCATACCCGATAGTCTATGAATTCTTGCAAACTTTGCTCACGGTTCAATTTTTAGTAGAAAACACTTAACAAACCGCGTCTTGATTGTGTATAATGGAAGAGTTAAGTCCAGATGAAAATCAGAAAGTGAGTGAAATAATGGGACGTAAATGGGCAAATATTGTCGAAAAGAAAACAAAATTAGATGCAAATAACAGTAAAATCTACGCTAAATTCGGGATTGAAATCTATGTAGCTGCAAAACAAGGGGAACCAGATCCTCATTCAAACCAAAAATTAAAATTCGTTATTGACCGTGCGAAAACTTATAATGTACCACGTCATATCATCGAACGTGCGATTGAAAAAGCAAAAGGTGGCGGAGATGGCGACTACCAAGAACTCCGTTACGAAGGTTTCGGACCAAACGGCTCTATGATTATCGTAGATGCCTTAACAAATAACGTAAACCGTACAGCAGCTGACGTACGTGCCGCTTACAGCAAAAACGGCGGTAACATGGGTGCACCAGGTTCTGTAACTTACTTATTTGACCACACAGCAATTTTCGGTGTTGCCAACAAAGACGCTGACGAATTATTAGAACAATTAATGGAAGCAGACGTTGACGTTCGTGACGTTGTTCAAGAAGACGATCAAGCGATTGTTTACGCTGAACCAAACGACTTCCATACAGTTCGTAAAGCTCTAGAAGACTTAGGAATCACTGAATTCACAGTGAGCGAAATCGAAATGATTCCTCAATCAGAAGTGACACTTGAAGGCGATGACTTACGTTTATTCGAACGCATGATTAACGCTCTAGAAGACAACGAAGACGTTCAAAAAGTGTACCACAACGTAAACTTAGAAGACTAATAGTAGAAAAAGCAAAATGTAACATTGAAGTGCACCCTGTCAAGTAGACAGGAAAATAATTAAATTGTATGGCGAGTTCATAAGAACTCGTCTTTTTGTTTATGCAGGGATTTTTAACCCCATTGATAAAGTAATTCTTTTCTCATTATAGAAGTGGATATACTCTTCAACTTTCTTGAAGAGAGACTCATAGGTTTTGAAATGATATAAACGATATACTTCTTCCTTTAATGTTCCCCAGAATGATTCAATTGGTCCGTTATCGATACATCTGCCAGGACGTGACATACTATGTGTTATTTGTCCTTTTTCTATAAAGTGCTTAAAGAAATGAGAAGTATATTGAAATCCTCGATCACTATGAATCATTGTTTTTGTTGGAATTATCTTTCTCTTTATTTGATTAAAAGTATCTTTAACGATTTGATTATTATTTTGTTTAGATATTTGATATGCAACTATTTTCTTTGTGCCATA
>NZ_JVBO01000043.1:0-58867 GCF_001073445.1 Granulicatella sp. 572.rep1_STHE
TCGTCTGGCAAACATCAGCTCGCTTTCCACTTCTTGTAATTTTTTTAGTGCGGCATTTTCTGTTTCTAAATATTCGTTTCGTGCCTTTAATATAGCCATTTCTGCACGAATACGCTCAGTTTCTGTCTGTATATTATCTGGTTTTCGTTTTCCTCGACTGTCTATTAATCCATCAGGGCCATATTTTTGATATTTTTTTACCCATTGATACACCAAGTTGTACGAGATGTTATATTTCTGTGCAGTTTGTTTATAGTTTAATTGATTTTGAATACAGTCTTTGACGATAAGGATTCTTTCTTCGTGCGATGTTTTTCTATATTTCATAGTGTATACCTCTGGCTTAGGATAGTAGGCCTTCGTGGCCTCACCATTAGTATACTTAATAATCCAATTTCGTACAGTTGTAACAGAAGGAATATTATATTTTCTTGTGATTGCCGTTAAATAGGTTTTCGATTCTAAAAACTCTTTAACCACCATTTCTTTAAATTCATTTGTATAAGTGTTAAACCCATCTCTATCTTCTAAAGCAGAAAGTCCATATGCTTTATATTTCGAAAAATACATATTAAATGTTCCAGGTGAAATCCTTAAACCATATTCACTACGCAACTCACGAAAAGGCACACCATCTAAATACAATTCTATGAATCGTTCTAATTCTTTTGCAGTATGTTTCTTAGCCAATCTAAAAAATACCCCCTCTAAAGTAGTTTACTTTTTTAGTGTCTACTTTAGAGGGAGCATATCAAAGTGAATTTCGGGATTTTTTATATATGGTAGAAAAGTTTATAATATAAAGCAAAAAAAGCAAATGTATCATTTTTGATACATTTGCTTTTTAACAAGTAGTAAATGCTTTTCTTAGTTCTGGATGGATTTCCCAATCTATTTTTGAATAGCTAGTAGTAATTGTATGTTCTTCTGAAAAGAGAAGGACACGTTCAACGATAGAGGCAATTTGATTGAAATGATGAGAGGAAATAATGATGGTTTTTCCTGCTGTTTTTAACTCTTCTAGTAATTCCACAATGAGGCGTTGATATTTTGGTGAGAGGCCGTTAAAGGGTTCATCAAACAATAATACGCTAGGATTCATGGTGAGCACACTAGCAATTGCCACGAGTTTCTTTTCCCCGCCAGAAAGGTGGTAGGGAATCCGGTCTTTTAAGTGTTCGATTTCAAGGAGCGCCAGTGTATCATTCACTCGTTTTTCGATTTCTTCTTCGGGCAATCCGAGCTGACGTGGACCGAAGGCAAGCTCTTCAGCAACCGTCGTATTGAATAATTGAATGTCGCTGTTTTGGAAAATCAAACCGACTTGTTGGTATAAGTGACCAGCATTACTTGGGTCTTTTAAGAAGTCTGCATCAATTACCCAATTGTTGAATTGGTATTTCCCAGAAGAGAGAGGAAGTAATCCAACCAAAATTTTAAAAAGTGTTGATTTTCCGGCTCCATTTGGTCCCATTAAAGCCACTGTTTCGCCTTTTTCGATATGAAGGTTGATATCGTGGATTCCAATGTCTTCGCTGTAGTGATAATTTCCATCTTGAATTGTAATCATAAGCATTCCTTTCTAGCGTAGCACGGTTGTTACAACAACTAGCACGATTAATTCGAATAATAATAAGACGTCCTCTTTCTTCCAGTTGAAAGGGACTTTATTTTTGACATCCATTCCGTAACCTCGAAGCGTCATGGCCTCGTAGACTTCTTTCGTGTGGTTTTTCGATGATAAATACAAGAGCCCAAGAATCGATCCAAATAACCCGAGATTTACTTTTTGTCCGATGGTTCGCAGTTGGACGCATTCGATTTGTTGCTGTAGATGCTTTCCGAGGATATAAGTGTATTTCATCGAGAGTTCGATTGTTTGAATCATCGTTTTTGGAAAATGCAACTGGCGAAGCGCCTCAACGAGTTGAACGCTTGTCGTTGTGGCTAAAAAGAGCGACAAGTTTAAGACAAGAATTCCTGTACGACCAAGGAAGAGGCCACTGTTCTGGAAACCTCTTAGAAGAATGCTTGGTAAGAGGACAATCACTGTAAAGAGGAGTACGCGAGTAAGTACTTTCCAAAGACGAAGGAGTGCTTCTCCTGGAAGAAAGGCGATATGCGTTAATAGGAAAATCGCCAAAATCCATAGTTGGATGGTGGAATGGCTGAGTGTGATCAGAATGGCTAAGCACACAAAGTAAACGAGCCGCATTGAGGACGAAGATTTCGCCTGCAATGCGGGTGTCATTTGTTTCATTTTGCCAAGGAGACGGCGCAATGAGTTGATATTCATTTGTAAATATTGATGGCTTTTTGAAGAGGCTGCGAGTGCTTCTTCGGTTTTTAGCCAGTCAGGGAGTTTACGCATGAGATACTTTTGCTCCATTCATTGATCGAATCATTTTTCCTAAAATATAGAAGATTAATAGTGCAGTAATGGCCGATAAAATATAACCAACTGCGATGTTTGTCCCAGGGATGGTGTAGTCACTGAAGAGGGCTTCGAATGAAAATCCATTCTCGATTCCTGCTGGGACATTGGTCATCATTTCAGCAAGTTCTTCAGAAGACCATTCTCCAAAAGCAGTACCTTCTGCTAATAATCCTAATGGACTTAACACAACTAAGGCGATTAAGACATAGCGGATTTTCTTCACGAAAGAAGTCGTATTGACTAAAGTTGGTGTGTATAGTTCTTGTGGAGCGACTTGTTTTACGAAACGATAAATCACATAAGTAAAGAAGACTTCCACGGCACCGGCAATCGTTAAGTGAGTTGCCATCATGGCAGGAATCGTAACTGCTAATCCATAAGGGTTATACAGTGGCTCTCCTCCTTGAGTGGCAATGATTGGTTGGATTCCAAGTTCAATGGCTGTTAAAAATGCTGCCACATTAATCCCTACGTAAGAACCAACGAGAACTCCGGCTGTTTCATGGTTTTGTTTACGGAAGAAATTGTAAACAGCATATCCGGCAAATGGCATTGCAATCGCCATGTTGAAAATATTTGCGCCAAGAGCAAGAATTCCTCCATCTCCAAATAGAAGAGCTTGTAAGAGAAGAGCGACGGTCAACGCCAGACTTGCGGCATACGGTCCAATTAAGATTGAAAGTAACACGCCGCCAACAGCGTGAGCAGTTGTACCACCAGGGATTGGCACATTAAACATCATTAATAAGAAAGATAACGAAGCAGCGATTCCAAGCATAGGAGCTAATTCTTTATTCTCTTTTAATTGAGCTTTTACTTTCGTAATGGATAATCCCACTACCGGTGCAGCAGCAACTGCTAAAACTGCACAAGTTGTTGGGCTTAAATAATTATCGGGTATATGCATAACAAATTCTCCATTCTGAAAAATAATTTCTGTTAACAGAATACCATAATCAAAAAAATGACTTCGTTATAAAATAGGTATAACAAATGTTACTATTTTCGAATCACATTCTTCGATTTCTATCTCATTGAGTCGTATACTAGAGATAGAACTATAAAGGGGGAGTTGTTAATGGAATTTGTTCAAGAAAATCAAGCGTTTAGACATTATAATGCTGCAGGAGAAGTGGATGCAGAAATTACATATACTCCGGAAGAAGAGGGAGTGATTGGTGCGGACGCGGACCACACTTTTGTCGATCCTAGTCTTCGTGGACAAGGAGTAGCGCGTCAATTAGTAGAACGATTAGCTGTGTATGCAAGAGAGGAAAACTTAAAAGTTCGCCCAATTTGTTCGTACGTAGTGGAATTATTCAAAAAAAGTACTGACTACGACGATATTAAAATATAAAAAAAGTTTCATTTTAAAAAAATTCAAAGCAAAATTCACACAAAATTCAAAATTAACCTCTATAATCTATTTATACCCAATAAAACACCTAAGGTTTACTTCTCCCAAATAAAAAAATGAACTCCCAACATTTTTTTATTAGTAAACCCTCCTAACCTTTTCCCGCTGTTCCCAAACAGCGGGTTTTTTTGTTTTGGAAAAAAGGTGATTTATGCTAGTATGAAGAAAGATACAAAAAAAGGAGATACTCATGAATCAAAATCACTATTATACACAGCAACCAAATAGTAAGAGTCAAGAGAAACATTTTAGTTATGTTTTAAAAGGATTCTCTTTCCAGTTTGTTAGTGACAATGGAGTGTTTTCAAAGAATACCATTGATTTTGGAAGTCAGTTATTGATTGAGTCTTATGAAGTTCCTTCTTCTTTTCAGGAAGGAAAACTGTTAGATGTTGGTTGTGGTTATGGTCCAATGGGTTTGTCTTTTGCAAAGGCCTATCCGAAGATGCATGTAGAAATGGTAGACGTCAATGAACGTGCACTCGAATTAGCTAGACGTAATGCTAAAGCGAATGGGATTGAAAATGTATCGATTCACGAAAGCTCGATTTATGATGAAATAAATGCGAAGGACTATTCTGTTATTATTAGTAACCCGCCAATCCGTGCAGGAAAAGAAGTGGTCCATTGTATTTTAGAAGAGGCGTATGACCATTTAATAGATGGCGGCCAACTAGTCATCGTAATTCAGAAGAAACAAGGTGCTCCAAGTGCGCAAAAGAAAATGCAGGAAGTCTTTGGAAATGTAGAGCGTATTGCTTTAGATAAGGGATATTGGATCCTTGTGAGCACAAAAGAGAAAGAGGATTGATGTATGGAAAAAATAGAAGGAAGAAGAAATAGTCGAAACCAACAGAAGAATCATAAGCCAAAGAAAAAATTCAACTGGAGAATCTTTTTGGCGTCAATTTTATTTGTGATTGCTGCCATCTTGTTAGCTGCGGATCCGATTCGTACATTCTTATTATCTAGACTACAAGCAGAACAGTCTCAAATCAATTCTTCGTTAACATTATCAGCGGTTAAAGCCAATGAATTACAAGAAGCGGAATTTGACTTTTCTAAAGTAGAACCGATTGATTTAAATCAAGTTTTAAAAGCCAATATGAAAAAAGGCACATTCTTAACACTAGGACAAATCGCTGTTCCAAGTGTGAAATTGAATTTACCGATTTATAAAGGTTTAGCAAATGAAGTCCTTCTATCGGGTGCTGGAACGATGAAACCCACACAGAAAATGGGTCAAGGGAACTACGCATTAGCGAGTCATAATTATTTCGGAGATATGACTTTATTATTCTCTCCGCTGGTAAACTTAAAAGTTGGAGATAAAATTTATACAACAGATTTAGAGTATGTGTATGAATATGAAACAACATCCGTAGAATTAATCGAACCAACACGAGTGGAAGTTATTAATGACCAACCTGGTGTTACAGAAATTACTTTAATTACGTGTGATGATTACAATGCGACAAAACGTTATTGTTTTAAAGGGAAATACGTTTCAAAAACTCCCGTTAGCGAAGCAAGTGATTCTGTAAAACAGGCGTTCAACTTGAACTTTAATACGATTCAATAATAGAAAATCCCAATCTCTTCATAAAGAGATTGGGATTTTTTTACTCATAAGGATATGGTTCGACGTGAATATCGATAAATGAGATAGCAAACTCGTCGTAAAGCTCTTTTTCAATAAATTCCGTTACTTGATGACTTTTGAAAACTGTTAAATCTTCATCCATACAAACCGTTAAGTCGATATAAATATTCGATCCATAACGACGTGCTTTGATTTCACGAATATCTTTAACTTCAGGATGACGTAGGATAACTGGAATATATTTGTCTAGTTCAGTTTGGTCGAAGCCGTCTGTTAATTGGAAGGTACTCTCAGAAAATACTTCATAAGCTGTGCGGACAATGAGAAGGCCGACAACGAAAGCCATGATATTATCGAGCCAGTGTAAGCCAAGAGAAGCAAATAACACCGCTAAGGCTGTCAAGAAACTGGTCATCGCATCGCTTAAGTTATCTTTAGCGGTTGCCTTAAGTCCTAGTGATTGAATGCGTGCTGCCAGGTTTTTGTTGTAGAAGTATACACCAATCATCACAATCCCTGAGAAGAATCCAACGACAGAAGAAATGAGTGAAGGAGCCTCCGTTACAGGGCTAAGGAATGTTTGGAAGGCATTTCTGACGACTTCAATCCCGATGAAGAACATGATAAATGAAGTTGCAAGGCTGGCGATGGTTTCGAATTTCCAATGGCCGTAGGGGTGGTTTTCGTCGCTTGGTTTTTGTGACAAGCGTAACCCTACGAATACAAGGATTGATGAAATCACATCTGTAAAGTTGTTCCAACCATCGGCAAACAGGGCTTCGGAGTTGAAGAGTTTCCCAACGAACAGTTTTGCTGCAGATAAAAAGATATATGTGCCGATACTTAAGAGGGCTCCGCGTTCGGCTTGTTTGAGGCGATCCGTTGCTGATAATGGCAAAATTGTCATCTCCTAAAAATAAATTCGTTTATTATAGTAAAACTTTTGAAAAAGGGGTGCAACAGATAAAGTATACCTAAAAAACTCAGTGAATATGGTGGCTAATTCAATTCTTGGGAATCCTTACGGATGTTATTATCATTACCATAATAGGATACCGGCGCAAGCCTTGGTCTTGCGCCTTTCAAGCCTCAAAGAGGGAGTAGGAAACGAGTTTCCACTCCCTCTAATTCGCATTGAATATTATTCCCTATTATGGTGATGATAAAATCCGTAATGCCCAAGAATTGATTTACTACGTATTTACCTTCGTGAAATGGAAAAGTGCAAGGAGTTAATGTGTGCTTCTCACTAACTTTTTAAATTAAGGACGGTTATTATCATTATCATAATAGGATACCGGTGCAAGCCTGGGTCTTGCACCTTTCAAGCCTCAAAGTAGGAGTAACGAGCAAGCTCAAACTCCTACTAGGCACAGTGGTTGAATGGCATGAGCTTCACTGTGAACAGTTTGCTCATACCTATTCAACTTTGTGGGGGAAAGAAAACGAAATGCACGAGATGCAATGATGTATCTCGTGCGTTTCTGTCTTTCTCCCTCGCATTGAATATCGTTCCCTATTATGGTGATGATAAAATCCGTAAGGTCCAAGAATTGATTTACTACGTATCCACCTTCGTGAAAAGGAGAGGTGCAGAGAGTTAATGAGTGCTCCTCACAATTTTTTAAATCGTTACGGATGATTATGATAAAATCCGTAAGGCCCAAGAATTGATTTACTACGTATTTATCATCGTGAAATGGAAAAAGTGCAAGGAGTTAATGTGTGCTCCTCTCCTTTTATATATGTTATATCTTTGAGAGAATAGGGCGCAGGGAAAAAGTGGAGTTTGCTGTAGACTCTCCTATATTTTTAATCAGAAACAATAGACGGAGTTTTGTGGATTTGTTATAATCGTTGTATTGAATGAGAAAGAGAGTGGTATCATGGCAACAGCATTGATCGTATATGCAAGTTTAACAGGTAATACAGAAGAGATTGCGGATATTTTAGCAGAAGCATTAGAAGAACGTGGAGTAGAAGTAGATGTGAAAGAATGTACTTCAGCACAAGCAAGCGAATTCCATAATTATGATATTAATGTTGTCGCAACATATACTTACGGAACAGATGGCGACTTACCTGATGAAATCGTTGACTTCTATGAAGAATTAGAGGAAGAAGATTTAACAGGAAAAGTATACGGTGCACTTGGTTCAGGAGATACTTTTTACGATAAGTTCTGCCAATCCGTATTAGATTTTGATGCTCAATTTGCAAAAACAGGTGCCAAAAAAGGTGCTGAAAATGTCTTAGTAGACTTAAACGCAGAAGCAGAAGATATTGAACATATCCAAGCTTTCGCACAAAGCCTTGTTGAAGCTTTAGCATAATTGAAAATGTTGGCTACCTTAGACCATTCGTTTAGGGTAGCTTTTTTATTGGAGGAAAAGGATGTATTATACAGTACAACAAACCGCAGAGAATCTGGAAATAGAATTAGGATATCTCATGCATTTAATCCAAACAAAGCAAGTGAAGACGGTGGAAGTGGATGGAGAGGTACTGTTAAACAGTGCGCAGTTCGACTTCTTCTTGAAACAACGGGAACGTCTCTTAGAAGAATATCAAAAGTACTTGGATGAACCAATCCCAGAAGATATTGATATTAAGGATGAGGACTAGTCTTTTATAGTTCATTTCATAAAAAACTCTGAAGCACAGCTTCAGAGTTTTTCGTTTTTGTTCAATTGGAAATTAATTATTTTCTTTTGCATATGCAGCAGATTGGGCACCTGCTTGACGACCAAAGATGATGATATCAGCAACTGCGTTACCACCGATACGGTTTTCACCGTGAACGCCACCTGTTACTTCACCAGCAGCATATAGACCTTGAATCGCAGAACCGTCTTCTTTAAGAACTTGAGCTTTCGTATTAATCTTCAATCCTCCCATTGTATGGTGGATACCAGGAGCAATTTGGATTGCGTAGTAAGGACCTTTAGATAAGTCATGATCCATTGCTGTTTTACGGCCAAATTCAGCATCGTTCTTATCGGCAACAGCTTTATTCCAAGTTTCTAATGTTGCTTTTAAAGTATCAGCAGGAACATTAATTTCTTTTGCTAGACCTTCAATCGTATCTGCTTTTTTCACTAGTCCACGTTTTTCGTAGAATTTAACAGCTTTAGCACGTTCAGTTAAAGCAGAGTCAAATACTAAGTAAGCATATTTTTCTTTTAATCCAATAATTTGTTGAGAAACTTTATCACGAGTTTCCATTTCGTTGTAGAAACGTTTACCATCTTGGTTCACAAGAATAGCACCTTCACCACGAACAGATTCAGAAATCAATGTTGAAGTAGATTGTTCTACTGTTGGGTGGATTTGAATATCTTTCATATCTACTGTTGCAGCGCCTAATTCTTTTGCTAAAACAATTCCGTCACCAGTAGAACCTTTTTGGTTTGTAGTAACAAAGCCTTTTAATTCTGGTTTGTATTCAGTAACCATTTCCATGTTTGCACCAAATCCACCAGTTGTTAGAACAACTGCTTTTGCAGAGATTGTTTTTTCTTTACCATCGACAGTAACGTTAACACCAGTGACTTTACCATCTTTTTCATTCACTTTTGTCACTACTGCATTGACGAATAATGGAATTTCTCTTTCAGAAACATTTCGTAATAATCCATTTACTAAATATTCACCAACAGCTGAACCATCAGCAGGGCGGTGAGTACGTTTTTGACTCATTCCACCAGTAGTTGTTAAATTGCTTAGTGTAATTCCCATTGAATCTAACCAATCGATGGCACTAGCTGAATTATCTACTAAGTAACGAAGTAGTTCAGGGTTGTTAGTTCCATGTCCACCTTTTAGTGATTCTTCATAGAATTTATCGTTAGAATCTTGAATTCCTTCTTTTTCTTGGAATTTCGTTTGAGAAGCATTCATACCAGCTGAAGATTTTGTAGTATTTCCTCCTGCAGTTGGCATTTTTTCCAAGATGACTGGATTTAAGCCAGCTTCTTTAGCTTGGATGGCTGCTGAAAGACCAGCACCCCCTGAACCAACGATGATAACATCGTAGCTTTCTTTTAATGTTGAAGGATCTGCGTATTTTTGAGCAGAAGCACTTGCAACAGCTTCAGCAGTTGTAGTAGTTGTTTCTTTGGCTGAAGACGAAGATTGTGAACTATTATTTCCGCATGCTGCTAGTAATAGTACGGAAGATAAAGCTAAACTAGCTAAAATTCCTTTTCTCATTTTCATTCTCCTTTGTGAAAAAAATGTTTTATTAATTTCCTTTGATATAATAGCACAGATTTAAGAAAACCTCAATAAAAAATAAAGAATTGTTTAAGAAATAACAATGTGTTCATAGATATTGATAAAAATAAAAGATCATCTTTTTGAAAAAAATAGTTGACACCGAGGACATTTGCGTTCATAATGAACACATCACTAGAAAAGGAGTTAAGAACATGGCAAATATTTGTATCGTATTAAAATTAAATACGCGTTGGCAAAGCCACTAGATACAGGTTGTTCTTAACGTACATTTGTACATGTAGATACAACCTTCATTGACGTGAACTTGTATCTATGTGGAATTTATCTTTTAAAGCAAACTCGACCACGTAGATCTATAGACTAGAGCTGACGTGGTCTTTCTATTTGTATGAGAGACTCGTAGTGGAATACGTAGTCTCTTTTTTTAATAGAGTTTGCAATATCATATTCAATTTTGGAGGAATTCATCATGAAAAAGAACAAAGGCATTTATTTATTCGGAGTATTATTAGTATTAGTAGTGATAGGAGCACTATTCTTCAATCAATCAGGAGACAAAAATAAAGAAACAAATACAACTAACACAGCATCCACACAAACAGAAACCGTTAAAGTTGGGGTATTACAATTACTTAGCCACCCAGCGTTAGATGCCATCTATAAAGGGCTACAAGACGAATTGAAGAACGAAGGATACGAAGTTGGTAAAAACTTAGAAATCGACCTTCAAAACGCGCAAGGAGACCAAAGTAACTTAGCCAGCATGTCTGAAAAATTAGTTTCAGGCGGAAACAACATCTTAGTAGGGATTACAACTCCTGCGACTTTAGCGTTGGCGAACAATACAAAAGAAACACCAATTATCATGGGTGGGATTACTTATCCAGTTGAAGCAGGCCTAATCGCAAGCGAATCAAAACCAGGAAACAACATCACAGGGGTGAGTGACCGTACACCAATCAAACAACAATTAGAAATCATGAAACAAGTTCTTCCTAACATGAAGAAAGTGGGAATCCTTTACACTTCAAGCGAAGATAACTCTGTGAAACAAGCCGAAGAAGCGCAAAAAGCAGCGAAAGAATTAGGCCTAGAAGTTAAAGTATCAACAATTGCAAACACAAACGATATTCAACAAGTAACTGAAAGTTTAGCAAGCCAAGTAGATGCCATCTTCGTTCCAATTGATAACACAATCGCAAGTGCAATGGCAACAGTCGTTCAAGTAACAGATGCGGTTAAAATTCCAGTATTCCCATCAGCAGATACAATGGTTGCTGATGGTGGAGTATTAGGAGTAGGGGTTGACCAATACCAAATCGGTGTAGAAACAGCTAAAGTAGTTGTAAAAGTATTAAAAGGTGCAAACCCAGCCGATACACCAATCACATTAGCAAACAAAGGTGTTGTTTATGTCAACGAAGAAAAATCGAAAAAATTAGGCATTACAATTCCAGAAAGTATCTTAAAAGATGCACAAAAAGTAACACCAACAATTAAATAAGATAGTTTAGAAACGTTGATATGATAACGACTATATGATGTGGTGATTCATACACAATATGACTTAAACGTCATAATGATCGTTTCAGAGGAGGATTTTTTTCGAAATGGATTTAGTAATTTCTTCGATTTCTCAAGGGATATTATGGGGCGTATTATCCCTAGGGTTATTCATTAGTTTTCGAATTTTAAATATTGCAGATATGACGACAGAGGGGAGCTTTCCTCTTGGGGCTGCCACTTGTGTGATTTTGATTCAACAAGGGGTAAATCCATTTTTAGCAACGCTTGTAGCCATGATTGCTGGGGCGCTTGCTGGTGGAGTGACGGCATTTCTGATGACTGTTTGTAAAATCCCAAGTTTATTAGCAGGGATTTTAACAATGACGTCACTCTTATCAATTAACTTACGTGTGATGGGGAAAGCCAATATCACACTGCTTGGGCAAGATACCATTTTTAGTGTCCTTTCAAAACTGGGCTTACCAAAGTATTTTGACATCATCATTATGGGGCTTGTCGTGATTGGGATTTTAATCTTCTTGATGTATTGCTTCTTCAAAACAGAATTTGGACAAGCGCTGATTGCAACAGGGGACAACGAAAAGATGGCGCGTGCACTTGGAATTAACACGCGTAAGATGACGGTATTTGGTTTGATGCTTTCCAATGCACTCATCGCCTTAGCCGGTGCGATTTTAGCGCAAAATAATGGATACGCAGATGTGAACTCAGGTCTTGGAACCATCGTTATTGCTCTAGCTGCGATTATTATCGGTGAAGTGATTTTTGCGGACGAGTCTTTCGTAGGACGTCTTGTCTGCATCCTTTACGGATCAATTATTTATCGTTTACTATTAATGCTTGTGTTATTACTCAATGTCTTCCAAGCAAATGACTTCAAACTCATCTCAGCAGCACTGATTGCCTTCTGTTTAACAGTGCCGCAAATAAAGAGCTGGATTCAGCAAAAAAGCACACGTCATAGAAAGGGGGAAAACTAAATGAGTATTGAAATTCAACACTTGTCAAAAACATTTTTCCCTGGAACTTCACGTGAGCATAAGGCACTAAAACTCGTCAGCTTATCGATTCAAGAAGGGGACTTCATTACGATTGTCGGCGGAAATGGTGCAGGGAAATCGACTTTCCTCAATGCGATTGCCGGTAATTTTGCTTTAGATGAAGGAACGATTTCGTTTGGTGGTCATCAAATTGAACAGACTGCGGACTTTGAACGCGCAGCTTACATTAGTCGTGTCTTCCAAGACCCAATGCAAGGAACAGCTCCTCGGATGACGGTTGCTGAGAACTTAGCCTTAGCGAATCGGAGAGGTCAAAAACGTAGCCTCTTTAAAACGTCTTCTAAAGAAGAATTGCAACAATTCGAAGCCTTACTAGCCCCGCTAGGACTTGGATTAGAAGAACGTCTTCATACAGAAATCGGACTCTTATCAGGCGGACAACGCCAAGCCATTTCACTCCTCATGGCAACGATGAACGCTCCGCAACTATTACTATTAGACGAACATACAGCAGCGCTTGATCCGAAAACACAGCGCAAAATTATGCAGAAAACACAAGAAACCATCGAAGAAAAGAACTTAACCGCGCTTATGATTACACACAATCTATCTGACGCGATTCGTTTTGGAAACAGACTCATTGTCATGCATCGTGGCGAGATTGTACGCGATTTTGTCAAAGAGGAAAAAGCAGCATTAACAGAGGAAGAACTATTCCGTTTAATGAATGCTCTTGATGAAGCAGACTTACAAGGTGAATAAAATAAAGGAAGAAGTGAAAGAATTTTCATTTCTTCCTTTTTTTATGGGCAGACTTTGATATAATGAAAGAGAATAAATTGTAAAGGATGAGTGCGAGTGGAGTTTTGGAGTCATTTGAACCCTAGGAGATACCGCAAATCAGGGTATATTGCTATTGGCGCATTAATCGGAGTCCTAGCAGGAAGTGCGGTTAGTTTATTTAGATATATGATTGGTTTTATTTTAGAACAAGTAGTGACCGTCTATTCATTTTTAAGAGAACAACCGCAATGGATTCTGGCATGGATTCTCTTTAGCCTTGTAATGGGGGTTATTTTAGGGCAGATTGTAAAGAGCGATCCTGATATTAAAGGAAGTGGGATTCCACAAGTAGAATTACAACTTCAAGGAAAGATGGATATGAATTGGTGGTCTGTCTGTTGGAAGAAATTCGTCGGTGGAGCGATTTCGATTGGCTCAGGACTCTTGCTTGGACGTGAAGGTCCTTCGATTCAATTAGGAGCATCAGTTGGTCAAGGAGTGGCAGAGACCTTTAAGGCAAATCGTGTACAGAAGAATGTATTTATTTCCAGTGGAGCTGGCGCCGGCCTTGCCGCAGCATTTAATGCTCCGATTGCGGGACTTATGTTTGTATTAGAAGAAGTTCATCATACTTTCAGTCCACTTGTCGCCGTGACAACTCTAACAGCGGCAATCGTGGCTAACTTTATTTCATTAAATGTATTTGGGACGCATCCATCGCTTAACCTTGGGAATGACCAACGTTTTCCGATGGAATATTATGGATATGTTGTCCTTCTTGGCATTGTCCTTGCAATTTTTGGATTAGCGTACCATCGTCTCACATTAGCTTTGCCAAAGATTTACAAGACGCTTTTCCCAAAAGTGGCACCATATAATTACTGTCTCATTGCCTTTATGTTGATTATTCCTCTTGGCATGTGGAATCCGCATGTTTTAGGCGGTGGTGGTGAGTTAGTATTAGCACTCGTTAAAGAAAATCATACTGTTCAATTTTTAGTGGGGCTATTTGTGATTCGTTTTGTCTACTCAATGATTTCATACGGAACGGGACTTCCTGGAGGGATTTTTTTACCGATTCTTTCACTTGGAGCTCTTCTTGGATTGGCATATGCTGAATTCCTCATTGAATTTTTAGGGGTAGACCCAAGTGTACGTGTGAGCTTCGTCTTTTTTGCGATGGCAGGGTATTTTGCGGCGATTGGGAAAGCGCCCCTAACAGCTTTACTTCTTGTAACAGAAATGGTGGGAGGCTTAAACCAATTAATGCCGCTTGGAATTTGTACTTTAGTGGCGTATATTGTGGCTGACTTCTTGAAGATGGACCCAATTTATGAAGTGTTGGCAGAACGTTTAGATAAAGAACATTCTACTACTACCAAAGGAGAACGAACGACTTTTGAAATTCCAATTATGGTAGATAGCTCGCTGGTTGGAAAAGCCATTCGTGAAGTAGAGTGGCCAAAAGAGATTATTATTGTAACCATAAGACGTGGTGCAAAAGAAATAGTGGCAAAAGGAGATACGATTCTTCTATCTGGTGACATCTTAATCGTTGTGTGTGATGAAGGTATAGTGGGTGCAATGACCGAACAAATGACCAAAATTGCAAGTGCCATCTAGAGATATTTCAAAATAAATGGTATACTGTTGAAAAGTCAAGAGGTGAAGATGAATGAGTAACTCAGGGAAAAATTTTCAAAGAACATTTAACCAATACGTCAGAAGAAATCAAGGTTGGGTATTTATTATTCTAACGCTCGTAATATTATTTTTATCAGTATTTATCTTCCGAAGTTTCTCGAAAACGACACCAACTCCATTAGAGAACTATCAAGATCAAATGACGAAAATGCAAGAACAAATTAATTCTCAAGCGGAGAAGATTCAACTCCTCGAAGAGCAAATTAAAAAATTACAGGAAAAAACAAATTAGAATAAACACCTAGATACGATCGTAAGAAGGTATCTAGGTGTTTTCATTATTGAGTTGATCAAAAATATGATGTAGTTTTTTCTGCAATTTATTAAACTTTATGTCGTCTGGTTTGTTTCCATTTAAATATAAGGAGTATGGAATTTCTATTTGTAGAGCTTGAACACGTTCTTGCCTTCCAAAAGTGGCAACAATACTTCCTCCTGAAAAAGGAGTATCTAAACGAGTAGGGAGGTTTTGTTCTTGAAAGAGAGCTTCGATTCTCTGAAGGGAATTCTTACTGATAGAAGTCTGTTTCCTGCTCCCAAGTATCATTTCATGAGAAGGAAAAAGCGAATCATCATAACTGTGTAAATCTAAAAGAAAAACCTGTTGGTGAATGTTCAATTTTTGAGTTAAGAGCTCTTGAGTTTTACGATAGTAAGGCTCGTAATAATCTTGAATCCATTGTCTTTGCTTCTGTTTTGAAGGGAAGTTTTTAAATAGAGGGACACCTTCTTCATCTGTCCTTGGAATAATCGGTTGAATGGAGTGTTTCTGTGTCATTTTAAATCGATTCACATCAACAATGTATCTAGAAACCGTAGCTTGGATGATTGTATAAGAATTAGAAGCGACTAATTCAGGAAGAAACCAATCGGTATGATTTCGTTTGGCATGTGGATTACAAAGAACTTCTATTTCTTCTGGAATATGGAGCCCACTATGAGGAATAGACAGTAAAAGAGAACTGTTAGAAAGTTCGTTTTGAATATACAAAGAGCCACCTGCTTTCGATTTTCTAATAGTCCTAGTATAGCAAACGATAGGGAGATTGTGTATAATTGATACTAACTGAAAAGGAGTGAAATTATGGCTGAAATTAAATTAGTACCAAGAAGTGAAGTAGATCCTTCTATTACATGGGATATGACTTTACTTTACCCAAGCGACGAAGCATTTTATGCAGAGTTGGACAGACTAAAGAAAGAAATGAAAGCTTTCAAAGATAAATATGAAAACAAATTAGGAGATTTAGAAGTATTAGATGAAGCGATTCGCCAATATGAAGCGATTGAATTAGCAGTATACCGCGCTTCTCATTATGCAGAACTCCCAATGACCGTAGACCGCTTGAATCCGAAAGTGATTGAAAATGCGACAGCGTTTGAAGCAGTCAGCGTATCCTATGCGGAAAATATGAGCTTTGTGATGACAGAACTCATTTCATTAGAAGAAGACTTCTTAAATCAATTCGTGGCAGAGAAGAGACCAGACTTAGCCTACTTTGTTGAAAAAGTGATTCGCCAAAAGAAACATACGCTCTCAAAAGATGCAGAACAAGTGTTATCAAACTTAAGCAGCTTACCAGGTTTCTACCAATTATATGAAGTAACAAAACATGAAGATATGCAATTCGAGTCATTTGAAGCAAATGGGAAGACACTTGAAAATAGCTTTGTATTATACGAAAACTTGCACGAAATGGATGCGGACAAAGAAGTGCGTCGCGCTGCGGCTAAGAGCTTCTACAAGACGTTAAACGCATATAAAAATACAGTTGCCAATGAATACATTTCTCAATTGAAGAAAGAAAAAATGATGGCAACAATGCGTGGATATGATAGTGTGATTGACTACTTATTAGACGAACAAGATGGGGATCGTGAATTATACGACCGTCAAATTCGTATGCTGATGACAGATTTAGCGCCTCATATGCAACGCTACATTAAATTATTAGCGAAAGAACACGGCATTTCTGATATGCAATTTATGGATGCCAAAATCAACTTGGATCCAGAATTCGAAGTGGATATGACGATTGAAGAATCTCGCGAGTACTTGAAGAAAGCTTTAGGCATTCTTGGCGAAGACTATAAAGCGATGATTGATGAAAGTTATGACAAACGCTGGACTGACTTCCCACAAAACATTGGTAAGAGTACAGGCGGATTCTGTGCGACGGTTCCTAACGTTGCCGGATTTATTCTATTATCATGGACTGGTAAAATGAACGAAGTATTCGTGTTAGCGCACGAATTAGGACACGCATATCACTTCATGTCAACAGGGAAACATCAATCGATTTTAAACAATGAGTGTTCATTATACTTCGTTGAAGCTCCTTCAACATGTAATGAAGTCATCGTTTCAAACTACTTACTCAAAACAAGTACAGATGCTCGTTTCAAACGTTGGGTGATCAGTAATATGATTAGCCGTACGTATTTCCACAACATGGTTACTCACTACATGGAAGCTGTGTACCAAGATCGTATTTATAAGATGATTGATAATAACGAAATGTTAAACGCAGATGTATTATCAAACGTGAAAAAAGAAGTGATGCAAGAATTCTTTGGAGACAGCTTAGATGTCAACGAAGGGGCAGAATTAACTTGGATGCGTCAACCTCACTACTACATGGGATTATATCCATATACGTATTCAGCAGGGCTTACAATCGGTACTGCAATTGCCAACCAAATCGAAGAGAATCCTGAACACGCTAAAGTATGGTTAGATACATTGTCTAAAGGTGGAAGCATGTCTGCCAAAGACTTAGCGATTCATGCGGGTTGTGATGTTTCAACAGATGAACCATTAAAACAAGCGATTGCTTACGTTGGACATTTAGTAGACCAATTAGAAAGCTTAACAGCAGAATTAAAAGCATAATCATAGTAAATAAAAAACGCGCTACAATCGTAGCGCGTTTTTTATTTAAGTGATAACTATGACTAACTTGAGATGAAGATAGTCCACTTTCAAAATGTTCAATTGAATTCATTTATTTATCTTTGTTTTCTATTGTTACCAAAGAATTTCGCATTGAGCACCCACCGTATCTTGAAAGGATTCGACAGGAGCTTGATTGGTTACAATATAGTCAATAGCATTGTAATTAGATAACTTGAAGTAATGACTCGTATTAAACTTTGAGTGGTCCGCAAGAAGTATCGCAACATCAGAGTTTGCAATCATCTGTTGCTTAAAAAGTGCTTGACTATGATTAGCTTCATAAGCAGCGAAACGGTCAAGCCCTCGACAGCTCATAAAGCAAATATCAGCATGGAAATTATTGATAAAACCCGTCGCAAAATCTCCCAAAGCCGAGTTTGTTCCATAGCCGATATGTCCTCCGCAGAAGAACAAAGTTATATTTTCATAATTGTTCAACTTACGTGCAATTTCGATCCCATTTGTAATCACACGTAAATTCTGAAGAGTTCCTAAGTGAGGAGCGAGTGTGGCGCACGTGGATGAACTATCGATAAAAATCGATTGGTTATCCGTTAAAAAAGTGGAGGCTGTTTCCGCTATTTGTTGTTTTCCCTGAGTTTCTTCATGGCTTCTGCTATCGTAAGCGTATTCAATATTGTTTGTAGTAACAAGTCGAACTTCACCATGAGATCGAATGATTTTTCCTTCTTTTTCCAATTTAATCAGGTCACGCCTCAATGTAGAGGTGGAGCAGTACATCAACGCTTCCAATTGAAAGGTTGAGATGATTTTCCTTTTCGTGAGAATATCCATAATACGGGACATTCGCTCGAAAGATACCATAATAAAACCCCCTAGTTGAACGTTTTTGAACATTTATGAACAAATTATAGCACAATACTTGAAGGATGTTCAATAGTTCATCCACGTATTGTATCCGCTTTCTTCAGTTGCTAATATATTAATCAGAAAGGGATGATACTATGACTTTTGATGAACAAGTAGTACGCGAACAAATTTGTGATGTGTGTCATAAAATGTGGCAACTAGGATGGGTAGCTGCCAATGACGGAAATGTCTCAGTTCGTATTGATGAGGATACCATCATCGCAACACCAACAGGTATCAGTAAGAGTTTTATCACTCCTGAAAAACTCGTTAAATTAAATATGAAAGGGGAAGTAATTGAAGCCAACGAAGGCTATCGTCCTTCAAGCGAAATTAAAATGCATATTCGCTGTTATGAAGAACGTGACGATGTGAGATCTGTTGTTCATGCTCATCCGCCAATTGCAACCGGATTTACATTAGCACATATTCC
The DNA here is from genome assembly GCF_001073445.1 of Granulicatella sp. 572.rep1_STHE. NCBI lineage: Bacteria > Bacillati > Bacillota > Bacilli > Lactobacillales > Carnobacteriaceae > Granulicatella > Granulicatella sp. 572.rep1_STHE. The sequence continues at coordinate 18,971 of NZ_JVBO01000043.1, forward strand.
ATTAGATACTTATTCACTAATTGAAAGTGCGATTGTTATCGGTTCAATTCCAATTACACCATTCGGGGTTCCTTCAACAATGGAAGTTCCAGATGCGATTACACCATACTTACAAGAACACGATGTGATGTTACTTGAAAACCATGGTGCATTAACAGTGGGTAGTGATGTCATTACAGCATACTACAGAATGGAAACATTAGAACTCGTGGCTAAATCAACATTCCACGGAAGAATGTTATTACTAACAAAAGGCATTGAAGAAAAAGAAATCTCAAGAGAAAAATTAGAGCAAATGTTCAAGATGCGCGAAAACTACAAAGTTACAGGACGCCACCCAGGATACAAGAAATACAATCCTGACGGAACGGTTCGTGAAGTGTAGAAGAATAGGAGGAACAAAAATGATTCAACATCCACGCATTGGGATTCGCCCAACTATTGACGGTCGTCGCCAAGGAGTTCGCGAGTCTTTAGAAGTTCAAACAATGAATATGGCGAAGAGTGTCGCTGCTTTAATCGAGTCCACATTGAAATATCCTGATGGACAACCGGTTGAATGTGTGATTTCACCATCAACAATTGGTCGTGTACCAGAAGCAGCAGCATCTCACGAACTATTCAAAAAATCAAACGTTTGTGCAACGATTACAGTAACACCTTGCTGGTGCTATGGTAGTGAAACAATGGATATGTCTCCTGATATTCCACATGCTATTTGGGGATTCAATGGAACTGAAAGACCAGGGGCTGTATATTTAGCAGCAGTTCTTGCTTCTCATGCTCAAAAAGGAATTCCAGCATTCGGAATTTACGGTAAAGACGTACAAGAAGCTACAGATACAGAAATTCCTGAAGACGTTAAAGAAAAAATCTTACGTTACGCAAGAGCAGCTCTTGCTACAGGTTTAATGAGAGATACAGCTTACTTATCTATGGGTAGCGTATCAATGGGTATCGGTGGTTCTATCGTAGATCCTAACTTCTTCCAAGAATACTTAGGAATGCGTAATGAATCAGTAGATATGACAGAATTTACTCGCCGTATCGACCGTGGCATTTATGATCACGAAGAATTCGAACGTGCGCTTAAATGGGTGAAAGAAAACGTTAAAGAAGGATTCGACCACAACCGTGAAGACCTTGTTTTGAGCCGTGAAGAAAAAGATAAACAATGGGAATTCGTGATTAAGATGTTCTTAATTGGACGTGACTTAATGATTGGAAACCCAAGACTTGCTGAACTAGGCTTCGAAGAAGAAGCGGTTGGTCACTACGCTCTTGTGGGAGGATTCCAAGGTCAACGTCAATGGACAGACCACTTCCCTAACGGAGACTTCATGGAAACATTCCTAAACACTCAATTTGACTGGAACGGAATTCGCAGACCATACATCTTCGCAACTGAAAATGATGCGTTAAACGGTGTATCAATGCTATTCAACTACTTATTAACAAACACTCCACAAATCTTTGCGGATGTTCGTACTTACTGGAGTCCAGAAGCAGTTGAACGTGTAACAGGACATAAACTTGAAGGCCATGCTGAAAATGGATTCTTACACTTAATCAACTCTGGTTCTTGTACATTAGATGGTACTGGTCAAGCTACAAGAAACGGTGAGCCAGTGATTAAACCATTCTGGGAATTAGAACAAAGTGAAGTAGATGCAATGCTTGCAAATACTGATTTCCCAGCAGCAAACCGCGAATACTTCCGTGGTGGCGGTTACTCAACTCGCTTCTTATCTAAAGGAAACATGCCTGTGACAATGGTTCGCTTGAACTTATTGAAAGGCGTTGGACCTGTATTACAAATCGCAGAAGGATACACACTTGAATTACCTGAAGATGTACACCATACATTGGATAACCGTACAGATCCAGGCTGGCCAACAACTTGGTTTGCTCCTCGCTTAACAGGTAAAGGCGCATTCAAGTCAGTATACGATGTAATGAATAACTGGGGTGCAAACCACGGTGCTATCACTTATGGACATATTGGGGCTGACCTTATCACTCTTGCTTCAATGTTACGCATTCCTGTAAATATGCATAACGTTGCTGAAGAAGATATCTTCAGACCTAAGAACTGGTCATTATTCGGAACAGAAGATTTAGAATCAGCTGACTACCGTGCATGCCAATTATTAGGACCTATCCATAAGTAATAGAAAGGAGAGACTAAAATGACAAAAACAATTATTTTAGCCTGTGTCGGTGGGTTAACAACAAGTATGCTCGTTGAACGCATTCAAGAAGTAATTTACCGTGATAAATTAGATTACTCATTCTACTCAGTAGGGATTACTGGGATTGATACTCTAAAAAATATTGATGTCTTATTATTAGGACCTCAATTAGCTTATTTAGAAGAAAAAGCAAAAGCTTCACTTCATGTTCCAGTTGCTGTAATTTCAGACGATGACTTTGAAAACATGCGCGGAGAAGAAGTTCTAAAACAAGCGATTGAATTATTAGGTTAAGCCAATGAGCGAGACAAAAAAAGTAGATACGCAACGATTGATGCAACTCATTGTCAAAAGTAGCAAAGTAACGACTTTAGCAATGCAATCCGTTAAGAGTGCTCTTGCAGGTGATATTTCATCTGCAAGAAGCCTCCTTGATGAAGCAAGAGTTAAAGGAGTTGAAGCGCATAATGTTCAAACAGAAATGATTCAGCAAGAAATTAGAGGCGAGGGAGATAGCCCTACACTTCTTTCCGTTCATGCGCAAGATCATTTTATGAACAGCCACTTGCTGCTAGAAGTTGTGAACATCATTGTAAATCAACAAGAACAAATAGAAACGCTGAAAGAGCGTATTACAAAACTGGAACAGGTAGGTGAAATGCATGAGTAATCCAGTTATTCTTGAAATGAAGGGAATTGTGAAATCGTTTGGACCTGTAAAAGCCTTAAAAGGTGTAGACTTTGACCTAAGAGCAGGTGAAGTACACGCGCTAATGGGTGAAAACGGGGCTGGTAAATCCACTTTAATGAAAGTATTGACAGGTATTTACGGCGCGAACGAAGGAACGATTCACTATAACGGAAAACAAGTAGAATATTCTAAGCCAAAAGAGGCTATGGACGATGGGATTGTAATCGTGCACCAAGAGTTGAATATGATGAACCACTTAACAGTGGCTCAAAACATCTTCATCGGTCGTGAAGAAATTAATCAAGGTCTCTTCATCAATGATAATGCCGGAAATAAAAAGGCAAAAGAATTATTCAAATTGTTGAAACTGGATATTAATCCACAAGAAAAAGTGGGAAACTTAACAGTTGGTAAACAACAAATGGTTGAAATTGCCAAAGCATTGTCAATGGATGCTAAGATTATTGTTTTCGACGAACCAACAGCAGCGTTAACAGAATCAGAAATTAATGAATTATTCGCAATTATTGATGACTTACGTGCTAAAGGTGTAGGAATTATCTATATTTCTCACCGTATGGACGAAATTGCCCGTATTACGGACCGTGTAACGGTTATGAGGGACGGGGAATATGTTGGAACTGTAAATACAAAAGAAACTACAAAGGACGAGATCATCGCAATGATGGTTGGTCGTACTATTTACGAAGATCCGAAAGCGGTTTCTGCAGTACCAGAAGGAGCACCTGTTGTATTAGAAGTGGAACACTTAAACTCAGGAAGCCACGTAAAAGATGTTAGCTTTGTGCTTCATAAAGGTGAAATCTTAGGTTTCTCTGGATTAATGGGAGCGGGCCGAACAGAAGTAGCTCGTTTACTATTCGGAGCGGATAAGAAAGATAGCGGAACAATTAAAATTAATGGTAAAGAGGTTGATATTAAAAATCCTCAAGATGCTATTAGAGAAGGTATTGGTTATCTTTCAGAAGACCGTAAACGTTATGGATGTATCGTTGATATGACCATTGCCAATAACACAGTAATGACAAACCTTGATAAGTACATTAAGGGTGGTTTAATCGATGACGGTGAAATTGTGAAAGTCAGTGATGAATTCGTTAAACAATTAAGAACGAAAACACCATCATCGAAACAACTAGTTCGTAACTTATCAGGTGGTAACCAACAAAAAGTTGTTATTGCGAAATGGCTAGAACAAAATAGCGATATTCTAATTTTTGACGAACCAACTCGAGGAATTGACGTTGGTGCGAAAAGTGAAATCTACTCATTAATGAATGAACTAGTAGCTCAAGGAAAATCAATCATTATGATTTCTTCAGAGCTTACAGAAATTTTACGTATGAGCGATCGTATTGTTGTCATGTGTGAAGGACGTAAAACAGGGGAACTTGATATCAGTCAAGCAACTCAAGAACGTATCCTCGCTTTAGCAACGGATCGATAATCGAAGAGAGGTATTGATATGGAAGAGAAAAAGTCCCTATGGACGAAACTGGTACAATCAGTTGGATTACAAAAATTAATTGCATTAATCGCGTTGATCGTGATTTTCACATTCTTTGCAGTCTCAAGTGAATCGTTCCGTTCGTTTGATACAGCGGTAAGCATTTTAGACGCATCTTATTACATTGGTTTCTTAGCAATTGGGGTAACATTCGTTATTATCACCGGTGGTATTGACTTATCAATCGGTACAGTAATGATGTGTTCTGCCATCGTTGGTGGAGTACTCCATACAAAAATGGGTTGGCCATTATGGCTAGCATTGTTGGCAATATTAGTGATTGGGGGTGTATTTGGATTATTCAACGGAATTTTAATTGCGAAATTTGGATTGCCACCATTCATCGCAACACTTGGTACAATGATGATTTCACGTGGTTTAAGCTCAATCGTATCAAACGTACAAAGTGTAACGTTCCCATTACGTGGAACTGGTGAAGGCTGGTATAAAGACTTATTCAGAACGCAAGATAATTTTCCGACCGGGTTGATCGTCTTGATTGTCGTAGCGATTATTGCAGCCATTGTTTTAAACAAAACAAAAATTGGTCGTTACATCTTTGCTATCGGTTCAAATAAAGAAGCTACTAGACTTTCAGGTGTAAACGTTATCAAATGGGAAGGTATGGCTTATGTTATCAGTGGACTTCTAGCAGGTCTAGCTGGTATTGCATATGCTGCAACGTATTCAACAATCCTTCCTGGTACAGGGAACGGTATGGAACTTGATGCCATCGCCGGAGTTGTAGTCGGTGGTACTTCACTTGCTGGTGGGGTTGGTTCTGTTGTTGGTACTATCATTGGGGTATTCATTATGTCTGTCTTGAAGATCGGTTTACCATACATCGACTTACAACCACACTATCAATTATTCATTACAGGTTTTGTTGTAATCGTTGCCGTTTACTCAGATATCTTAATCCGCATGAATAAGAAAAAATAAGTTTGATATTGTACACAATGAGTTGGGAAGACTCCTTCTTGGAAGGATCAAAAGGGACATATAAAGGAGAAAACATTATGAAAAAGTCATTCAAATATGCTATTGCAACTCTAGCTTGTGCTTCTGCATTATTAGCAGGATGTACATCAAATAAATCAAATGCTGATGGTGGAAAATCTCAATCAGGTGGCGACTTCAAAGTGGAAGTAATCGCGAAAGGTTTCCAACATGACTTCTGGAAAGCAGTTAACAAAGGAGCTGAAAAAGCAGCTCAAGAATTAGGGGCTAAAGTTACTTTCGTAGGACCTCAAAATGAAACAGCTATCGCAGAACAATTGGAACAATTAAATAACGCGATCAACAAAAATCCAAAAGCAATCGCTTTAGCTGCATTAGATACTGAAGCAGAATTAGATGCGATTAAACAAGCACAATCTAAAAACATTCCTATTATTGGGTTTGACTCAGGGGTTCCTGGGGCACCAGAAGGAGCAATTAAAGCTACTGCCTCAACAGATAACCATGCTGCTGGTGGTAATGCCGCTGAACACTTATTCCCATTACTAGAAAAGAAAATCGGCGACAAGAAAGTTCGTATCGGGGTTGTTTCTCAAGAAGTAAACTCACTTTCAATCACTCAAAGAACAAGTGGTTTCATTGATAAAATGGTTGAATTATTAAATAAAAAAGGCATTAAAACTGCTGTAACTGGACATGACAAGTTCAAAAACGATGTAAACGAAGCGGATGCAAAAGTTGTAATCGAAGTTCGTGTTCCAGCACAAGTAGATGATGCTGCAGGTAAAACAGAAGCTTCTACAGTTCTTGAAAAAGAAGATACTGTCGCAATCTATGGTTCTAATGAATTCGCTGCAAAAGCAATCATCAATGCTAACGGCGGTTTTAAAGAATCTAAACTTGGCGCAGACAAAATCTTAGCTGTTGGGTTCGACTCAGGTGCATTACAACAAGATGCTATCCGTAAAGGAATCTTCGTTGGTTCTGTAACTCAAGACCCAGTTCAAATTGGTTACCAAGCTGTTAAATTAGCGGTTGCCGCAGCTAAAGGTGAAACAGTGAAAGACGTGGATACTGGTTCTAAATGGTATGACGCTAAAAACATAGATAGCGATGAAATCAAAGCTTTACTATACGAATAAAAAATAGGGATTAGTAATGGAGGAGAAAACATGAGCTTGATTAAATTATTAGCCATTGATTTAGGTGCAAGTTCAGGACGTGTTATGCAGGCGATTTATGACGGACGCTCCCTCCAATTATCAGAGGTTCATCGGTTCAAAAACGAACCGGTGAATCTTAATGATGGTTTGTATTGGAATTTGTTGCACTTGTTTGGAGAAATTAAGCAAGGAATCAAGAAGGCTTCCAAAGATTCGATTCCGATTCGTTCCATCTCTGTTGATACATGGGGAGTAGACTATGCCTATCTAGATCAAAATGGAGATTTGCTCTATCAACCACATTGTTACAGAGATAATCGGATGGGTCGATATGAGGAGTCATTTTATAACGCTATCTCGAAGAAAGAATTGTTCCAAAAAACAGGTGTGCAGCCTGCAACCATTAATACGGTCTTACAAATCTACTCAGATTTGCAAGAAAAACCACAACTTAAAAATATCGTTCAACGCGTGTTGTTTATCCCAGATTTAATCAACTACTTACTTTCAGGGGTGCTTTCAAATGAATATACCATTGCAAGTACAAGTGGGTTACTGGATATCTTCACACAAGATTTCTCTGAAGAAGTATTTGAACGCTTAGATATTCCACGAAAATGGTTTACAACACCAACGAAGAATGGTGCAGTTTTAAGACAATTATCACCTCGCATCACTCAACAGTTGAAAGTTGATTCATTTGACGTGATTGCAGGAGCTGGACATGATACAGCTGCTGCAGTACTTGCGATTCCATATGAACATGAAAAAGGGACTGTCTTTATTTCATGTGGTACTTGGTCGCTTGTCGGAACGGAATCCGACGAACCTGTTGTAACCGATGAAGCATTTGCCTCGGGACTTACAAATGAAGGATGTTTTGATGGTAAATATCGTCTCTTACAAAACACGACAGGAATGTGGATTATTCAAGAATTACAACGCGACTGGCGCTTGCAAGGGGAAGAAGTTGGCTTTGGCGAAATGGTCACATTAGCCGAAGAAATAACGGACAACCAAACATGGATTCATCCAAACGATCCAGTTTTCGCTTCTCCTGGAGAAATGGAAACAAAAATTAAAGAATGGTGTAAAGTGAGTGGGCAAAAAGTTCCACAAACGAAAGGTCAAATCGTTCGTGTCGTTCTAGAAAGTTTAGCTTTAACCTATCTAGAGACGATTACGCAATTAGAACAATTGACAAAACATGAAATGACAACTGTTCAAATGGTTGGCGGAGGCATTCAAAACAAATTGCTTTGCCAGTTAACGGCAGACTTTACAGGACGTACAGTCATCACAGGACCAATCGAAGCGAGTGCACTTGGAAATATCTTGTCACAAATGCTAACTCTTGGAGTGATTTCAAGTCGCGAAGAAGCACAAGATATTATCAAGGCTTCAGAACCTGTAACGCGTTATGAAAGTCGTGTGATTGAGAATTTAGAAGAAATTCGCTTGAATTTCAATAAAGTGAAGAGAGGAATTCAGTCATGTTAAAACAAATTCCTAAAATTTTAAGCCCAGAACTTGTGAAATATTTAATGGAGATGGGACATGGAGATGAATTGGTACTTGCGGACGCTAACTTCCCAGCTCATCGTATTGGCCAACGCGTCGTTCGTATGGACGGACATGGGGTGCCTGTTGCTTTAGAAGCGATTCTACAAGTATTACCATTAGATACGTACAGTTCATATCAAGCAGGATTAATGCAAGTCGTTCCGGGAGATCCAACTGTTCCGGTGATTTGGGACGAATATAAACGTCTCTTAGAAGAAAATCACCCAGGAGCAGCAATTAAAGAGTTTGAACGATTTGAGTTTTACGAACAAGCAAAAGACGCCTATCTTGTAATTCAAACAGGAGAAAGTGCCTTGTATGGAAACATCATTTTGAAAAAAGGTGTTTTATAAATTTACTAGTTAGGAGAGAAAAATTATGTCAACATTTTATGTACCAGCAATTAACTTAATTGGAAGAGGAGTCGTTAAAGAAATTGGACCTTACGTAAAAGATCTAGGATATCATAAAGCTCTTTTAGTAACGGATAAATTTATCGAATCAAGTGATATTCTTCCTAAAGTCACAGAACCTTTAAAAGAAGCAGGTGTAGACTTCGTTGTTTACTCTGATGTAGAGCCAAACCCTACTTGTAAAAACGTTAATGACGGGGTTGCTGCATTAAAAGAAAACAACTGCGACTTCATCATCAGCTTAGGTGGTGGATCACCTCAAGACTGTGCAAGCTGTATTTCAGTAATTGCAACAAATGGTGGAAAACCACAAGACTACGAAGGATTACACAAATCTGCTAAAAAAGGGTTGCCAGTTGTTGCTATCAATACAACTGCTGGTACTTCAGCTGAAATTACAATCAACTATGTAATTACAGACGAAGAAAGAAAAGTTAAAATGGTAATGGTTGATAAAAACAGCCTAGCTTTAATCTCAGTAAACGACCCTGAATTAATGGTATCTAAACCAGCAGCATTAACTGCAGCAACTGGTATGGATGCATTAACTCATGCGGTTGAAGCTTTAGTAACTCCTGGTGCTTACGGGGTTACTAAGAAATTATCAATTGGTGCAATCGAATTGATTAAAGAATACTTACCACGTGCTGTTAAAGATGGTCATGACATCGAAGCTCGTGAAGGTATGGTGAACGCAATCTTCTTAGGCGGTATGTCATTCAACAACGCTGGACTAGGATATGTTCACTCAATGGCTCACCAATTAGGTGCTGTTTACAAACTTCCACACGGTGTATGCTGTGCTATGTTATTACCAGTAATCGAACGCGAAAATGCTAAACGTGTTCCAGCTGCATTCCGTGATGTTGCAAAAGCTTTAGGTTTACAAACTGAAGGTAAATCTGATGAAGAATGTGCAGCATACGCAATCAAAGAAATCGAAACTCTTTCTGAAACAGTAGGTATTCCTAAGAAATTAACTGAATTAGGAATTGAAGAAAAAGACTTCGACTTCGAATATCTATCTAAGAATGCGTTAATCGATGCTTGTGCACCTGGTAACCCATTCATGCCAACATTAGAAGAAACAATTGCTTTCTACAAAGAATTGTTCTAATCGGTAAAACAAAAATATTCGTATAGCTTTTTGAACGTGGAGTATTGTCCCCCCCCAGTATTTGGACAATACTCCTTATTTATTTCTGGATAAGATTTTATGAAAACGCATAAATTGTGCTTGAAATTTCAGTTTAGCTAGTCTAGTATTAAGGTATAGAATAAAAATAGGAGGAAATAGAATGATAGGGTTAATTCTTACAGGACATGGGGAGTTTGCAATTGGAGTAGGACACGCTTTAGAAATGATTGCAGGAAAACAAACTGCATATAAGGTAGTGCCTTTTTTAGAAAGCGATCCAATAGAAACTCTTGAAAATAATCTAAGAGACGCTATGAAAGAGTTGCAAGAGGAAACAGAAGGGATTGTAGTATTTGCAGACCTTTTAGGAGGAAGTCCTTTCAAATCAGCAATGGTTGCATCAATGGATTTCGATAATGTTGAGGTTGTCGTAGGTACAAACTTACCAATGTTAATTGAAATAGCGATGTTGCGCGAGTTCGCTTCAAGCGCTCAAGATGTAGTGACTCAAAGTTTAACAGCAGGTCGAGAAGCCATTCAACAGGTGAGTCTTCCAACGCCTCAAGATAAAGTGGTCGAAGAAGACGGAGATGGAATTTAATGACAGCAGAAATTATTTTAGTGAGTTCACTGACATTTATCGTTTTTGTTGCTGTTATTTTAGGGGTTTATTATTTCTTCTCTAGAAAGAATATGAAGCGCCAGCAACAATATTTCGAGAAATTACATGGTGATTTGCAGGTAGGAAAAAGAGTGATTTGTGCAAATGGTCTATACGGGACTGTGAAAAAAATTGATGAAGAAAAGACTGAAGTAGAAATTGCTAAAGGGGTTATCATTACCGTTTCTCGATATGCAATTTCTGAAGTCTTATAAAGGTGAATCTATGAAGTCTTTCTTTGGTGAATTCTATACGGGAAAAGATGGAGAAAAGTATTTTTATTTACCTTTATTAAAGAGTGTTTATAAAATTCCAGATGAGGATTTAGTAACTTTTAACGCCTTTAGACATCGCCTCATTATTGCCTTAGCAATGGGTGCCATTATCTATAGCTTTTATCCGGAGAGTATCCTCCTAAGTATTTTAGCAGCACTGCTTTTTTACGCATTGTCAACAATTGCATATGTTAAAAGTATTTTGCCAAAATATCTTGTGAAAAAAGAGGTTTTTATTTCAGAAATAGAGAAAGAAGCAGTAGAGGATTCAACCGTCCCAATTGTTAAAACTTGGATGGTAAGTCTGGTTGGAATACTGATTATTGCTGGAAGTTTTTTTGTATCTGGAGAGATACTGAATCGAATGATAGTAATTGCGTTTGGATTAGTCGTCACTTTCAGTGGAACAAGTGCAATGATTAAAAATACCAAAAAATAAATTTTTTGAAGCTTGAAGTTCAAGCTTCTTTTTTTATATAAAAAACATGTTAAAAAATGGGGGGGATTTAAAACATATCATTCTTTTTTCTATTGAAAGAATGAATGAAAACGATAAAGAAGAAACGATGAAGAAATTATTAAAAATATTTTTTGTTAAACGCTTCCAAAAATGATTAGAATTAGATATAATGAACTTAGCTTTTTATGAAAGGAGAGCGAACAATGCCAAATATTTTATTAACACGAATTGACAATCGTTTAATCCATGGTCAAGTGGCGACTCAATGGTCTTCTTATTTAGGGGCCAACCTATTATTAGTAGCCAATGACAAAGTGGCGGGAGATCCGATGCGTCAAGGGTTGATGGATATGGCTGCTCCTGCTGGTGCACAGACTCGTTACTTCACGATTGAAAAAACGATTAACATCATCGGTAAGGCAGCAGATCGTCAGTTGATTTTCATTATTTGTGAAAATCCACAAGACGTTTTAAAACTAGTAGAAGGGGGGGTACCGATTAAAAAAGTCAACATTGGGAACATGCATATGGCGGAGGGTAAACGTCAAGTTGCAGGTGTTGTCGCAGTGGATGATGCAGATGTAGCTGCATTTAAGAAACTGCAAGAGTTAGGAGTCGAACTTGAAATTCAGAAAGTTCCAACTGAAGGAAAAGAAGACGTATCGAAATTATTTCAATAATTTATATTTATAAAAGGGGTCAATGAATATGCAAGCAAGTTTTATTCAAATTTTATTAGTATTCCTAGTAACGTTTGTAGCTGCGATTGACCAATTTAGCTTTTTAGAATCACTTTATCAACCAATCGTTATGGGTCCTGTGATTGGAGCTATTTTGGGAGATCTCCAAACTGGTTTAATTGTTGGGGGTACTTATCAATTAATGACAATCGGTAACATGCCAGTCGGTGGGGCACAACCACCTAATGCCGTAATCGGTGGAATTATGGCGACAGTTTTGGCTATCAGTCTTAAATTAGATCCAGCTGCTGCAGTAGGTGCGGCTGTTCCATTTGCACTTTTAGGTCAATATGGCGTTACTTTGATTTTTGCTTTAATGTCACCAATGATGGCAGTAGCCGATGGATATGCACATGATGCTAATCCAAAAGGTATTGTTCGCTTGAACTACTTAGCGATGGCTGCTCTTGGGGCTATCTTTGGTCTTGTAGTTGTATTATTCTTTATCGGTGGACAAACAATCGGGGATACTTTAACGAAATCTATTCCTGAATGGTTTATGGCTGGTTTAGGTGCAGCAGGGGGTATGATGCGCTTTGTTGGGTTTGCAATCTTACTTAAAGTAATGGTTTCTAAAGAACTATGGGGCTTCTACTTCTTAGGTTTTGCTTTAGCAAACATTGTTTCTGCAAGTGAAAGCTTAGGTGGCTCTGCATTAGTATTATTAGCGTTTGTTGGTTTTGCAATTGCATACTGGGATTTCCAAATCCATACAAAATTCAAAACAGCTGGTGCTAGCATTGTGAACGATGGAGGTGAAGAAGATGGCATATAATATTCCAGATTCTTATAAAAACCAAACGCCTGCTCCACGCTTAGATAAAGCGACTTTAAATAAAATGGCATGGCGTTCAATTTTCCTACAAGCTTCTTTCAACTATGAACGTATGCAAGCAGCTGGTTGGTTATACGGTATTTTACCAGGGTTAGAAAAAATCCACACAGACAAAGATGACTTAGCTGCATCAATGTCTCATAACTTAGAGTTCTTTAATACTCACCCATTCTTAGTAACATTCGTAATGGGGATTGTATTATCTCTTGAACAAAACAAAGCAGATATTCAAACAATCCGTGCGGTACGTGTTGCTGCAATGGGACCATTGGGTGGTATCGGTGACGCTTTATTCTGGTTCACATTAGTTCCAATCGTAGCCGGTATTTCTTCAAACTTTGCTTTACAAGGAAGCATCGCTGGACCATTACTATTCTTGGCAGTATTCAATATTGCACAATTTGCAATTCGTTACTGGTTAATGCACTGGTCTTATAATTTAGGAACAGATGCAATTGGTATCTTTACAGCAAATGCCAAAGAATTCACTCGTGCTGCTTCAATCCTTGGAGTATTCGTGGTAGGGGCGCTAACAAGTCTTTACGGTGGTACTAAATTAGGGATTCAAATCGCAAACGGTGAAAAACCAATTGTTATCCAAACAATCTTAGATGGTGTATTACCAAAATTAATTCCACTTGGAATTACTTTAGGACTATATTACTTATTAGCGCGTAAAAAATGGACGCCATTACGTTGTATCGTTCTTCTATTAGTTGCCGGAATCGGTTTTGCGTTCTTAGGACACGTACTAGGAGTTAAATTCTGGGGTTAGTCAGAATACACAAAAAAATAAGCTAGGCATTAAGCCTAGCTTATTTTTTATATTTTTAATTGTGTTTTTTTGTAAGAACTTTAATACGATCTGCAAGAAAGACTGCAATGACTAATTTTCCTAAATCAGGAAGAATGAACGGATATAAACCGAAGCCAAGGATTTGTTGAAGACTTAGTTCTTGCATTTTAATGCTTAAGAGTACAAAGGTCATATAAGGAATTCCGATGACGTAGAAAATGACTTCACCAACAAGTGCGGCCAGAACCCATCCAAAAATATTATTGATACGGTTTCCAATAAATGAGATGACAGGTGCAGCAACCATAAATCCAATTACAAAACCAAATGATGGAGAAATAAATAATGCAGTTCCTCCTCCTAATAAGAAAAGTAATAGGAAGTGAATAAATTGAGCAGCAAATGCAGCAACTGGTGGCAAGAGTAGTGATGCCAAAATAACTGTAGCAGTTTGTGCTGAGAATGGTACTGGTCCAATCGGGATTTTTAAGTAGCTAGATACGTAACAGAGTGCACCAAAGAGTGCAGCAAGTACAATTGTTTGAATTGATAATTTTTTCATGTGTTTAACTCCTAATGATTTAATTTTCTGGGCGAATACTTACTTCGCCATATGATAATGAATGAATGGATCCATCGTCCGTTTGGACAATGAGATGACCGTTATTGTCCACGCTTTTTGCAGTTGCGGGGTATGTTTTCATACCGCTAATGACATTGATTTTCTTTCCGACAATAATCGAATGAGATTTATACTCTTCCATGAAGTCACGCTTACCCGAATTGATGGCCTCGTAGCATTGATTCCATTCTTTAAGGAAACGAGCTACAAATTCGTTGCGGCTAAAACTTTTGGGAATCTCTTGCGGTGAAAAGAGGGATCCGATAATTGGTTTTAAGTCCTCTGGAATAATGGCGTCGTCGATATGCAAATTAATTCCCATGCCAACAATCAACGCATCCACCCTTTGAGCTTCAATATTTGTTACCGCCTCTGTTAAGATGCCAGCAATCTTTTTATCGTGGTAGTAGAGATCGTTTACCCATTTAATTCCGACGGTTTCGTGAATGAAAGATTCTACTGCACGCGTTGCGGCAACAGCCGTAGCGCAAGTGATTAATGAAATACTATCCAAATCACCTTCAGGAAAAATACAGATGCTCATGTATAAACCAGATTTGGGAGGGGAGAGGAAGGTTCTTCCGAGACGACCACGTCCTGCAGTTTGCTCTTCGGCAATAAAAAAGGTTGGAACCCTTTCTCCTGAAGCACCATAGTTTTTAGCTAAATCATTGGTTGAAGTGGTTGTTTCAAAGACTTGAATATCCCAATCTTGTAATTGTTCACCTAGATAAGTCCGAATGCCTTCAAGGGTTAACAAATCTGTCTGTCTGGATAATTGATAACCTACTTTTGTGCTTGAGGTAATTTCGTAACCGTCTTTTTTTAATTGCTGAATAGCTTTCCACACTGCGGTTCGAGAAAGTTTCAATTGGTCAGCGATATCTTGTCCAGAAAGGGGTTTGTCTACGGTGCTATATAATAGACGTAAAACTTCCTGTTTAGTACTCATAATAGCCTCCTTTCGTCAATACTCATGTTTTTAAGTGTAACAGATTTCAATTGATTGTCAACTGTATTTTTTATACAGGTTAACAATTGCTGTAAATGGTTAAAATATAGCAGATTCTTATAGGAACATGGTATAATAACTGAGAAGATTTAGTGAAAGGAATTTTAGTATGAGAAAATTAGTCATTAACGGTGGGAAACCATTAAAAGGTGAAGTGACCATTAGTGGAGCAAAAAATAGTACAGTAGCTTTAATTCCGGCTGCTATTATCGCCGAAGAACCAGTAGTATTAGAAGGTGTACCAGACATCCAAGATGTTGCAGCATTAATTGAGATTTTAAATGATTTTAACGTGAAAACAGAATATGTAGATGGCACATTGACCATTGATCCAACGGAAATGAAATCCATCCCAATGCCAAGAGGAAAAATCCAAAGTATGAGAGCTTCTTATTATTTTATGGGAGCAACTCTTGCGAAGTTTGGAGAAGGTGTGGTAGGACTTCCTGGAGGGTGTTTCTTAGGACCACGACCAATCGATCAACATTTAAAAGGATTCAAAGCTTTAGGTGCCAATGTAGTAGATCATGATGGGGCAATCTATTTATCAACCGATGAAGAAGGCCTAGTAGGAACAAAAATTTATATGGACGTTGTTTCTGTAGGGGCAACCATTAACGTTTTATTAGCTGCTGTTCGTGCTAAAGGAAAAACGATTATTGAGAATGCCGCTCGTGAACCTGAGATTATTGATGTCGTGACACTGTTAAATAAAATGGGTGCCAATATTAAAGGGGCAGGAACAAGTATGATTCGTGTGGAAGGGGTAGAAAGACTCCACGGATGTAGTCATACAATTATACCTGACCGTATTGAAGCTGGAACTTATTTATCAGTTGCCGCAGCAGTTGGAGAAGGAGTTCGTGTTAAAAATGTCATTTTTGAACACTTAGAAAGTCTCATTGCAAAGATGGATGAGATGGGCGTCAAGATGGAAGTTGGAGAAGATGATATCTTTGTTTATCCTTCTACAAATCTTAAGGCAGTAAATATTAAGACTATGCCGTATCCAGGATTTGCAACAGACCTGCAACAAACGATTACGCCATTATTTATGAAAGCAAACGGGACTGCAATGATTGTAGATACCATTTATCCAAAACGTGTTGGGCATGTTCCAGAATTAAATCGTATGGGAGCCCATGGAAAAGTGATTGAAGATATTATTACATTTGAAGGACCAACGCCTCTAGTAGGTGCAGAAGTTGCTGCAAGTGATCTTCGTGCTGGAGCTGGACTTGTAGTCGCGGGATTAATGGCTGAAGGAACGACTAAAATTTCTAATATTGAACATATTCTTAGAGGTTATTCAAATATTGTTGAGAAACTTCAAGCTCTAGGTGCTGATATTACGATGATTGAAGAATAAGAAGGGACAATATGCCAGAACAAGTAGAAACTGTAACCTTGCAAAGTTTGCAAGAAAAGACTTTAAAAGAGATGTACGGCTTTGCTAAACATTATAAAATTCCTTATTACGGTCAGATGAATAAAAAGGAATTGGCACTTGCGATTATTCGCGCCCAAGAAGAAGCTACAGGATTTTTTCAAGTAGAAGGGGTCTTGGATATTAATCGTGCAGAGGTTTTTGGATTCCTTAGACCCATCAACTACTCAAGTAGTCAAGAAGACATTTACATTTCTTCTTCTCAAATCAGACGCTTTGATCTTCGAAATGGAGATTTAGTGAGTGGAACTGCACGTCCTCCTCGCCAAGGAGAGAAGTTCAATGGGTTGATGCAAGTGGGATTTGTAAATGGAAAAGATCCCGAAGAGGCAAAAGAAAGAGATCATTTCCCAGGACTTACACCACTTTATCCAGAAAAGCAAATGATTTTGGAAACAACAAGAGGGCGAATCTCCTCTAGAATGCTTGATTTAATTTGTCCGATTGGCTTTGGGCAAAGGGGCTTGATTGTTGCTCCACCAAAAGCAGGGAAGACAAGTTTATTAAAAGAAATTGCTAATGGAATTACGACAAATCATCCAGATGCTGAGTTGATTATTTTATTAATTGATGAACGACCAGAAGAAGTAACAGATATTGAACGAACAGTAAATGCTGAGGTGGTTTATTCAACGTTTGATCAGCTTCCAGAAAATCATATTAAGATTAGTGAATTAGTATTGGAACGTGCTTTGCGACTAGTGGAGGACGGGAGAGATGTCATTATTTTAATGGACAGCTTGACACGATTGGCTAGAGCATATAATTTAACGATTCCACCTTCAGGAAGAACTTTAAGCGGGGGGATTGATCCTGCTGCTTTCTATCGCCCTAAAAAATTCTTTGGTTCGGCTAGAAATATTGAAGAAGGCGGAAGTTTGACGATTTTAGCGACTGCTTTAGTTGAAACGGGAAGTCGAATGGATGATGTCATTTATGAAGAGTTTAAAGGAACTGGAAATTCAGAAATTCATCTTTCAAGAGAACTTGCAGAAAGAAGAGTGTTTCCTGCGATTGACGTTAAGCGCTCAGGAACGCGTAAAGAAGAAATGTTACTTTCAAAAGAGATCATTGATGTGATTTGGAAAGTGCGTCATTCGATTAAGGGTGATGGACTTGAGACAAGTGAGCAACTAGTGAAACAGTTGAAAGAAACAAAGTCCAATGACGATTTTATTCGTCGATTAAACTTATTAGGTTAATCTAACATCCCCTAAGTTTTTCTTAGGGGATGTTGTTTTTTATGTCAAACGGAATTTTATTTAGAATGCTCCTTATGGTAGAATAAAAGAAGGAGTGATTTCACGTGAAAAAGAAAAAAGTAATCAAAACAAATGCTGTAAGAATGGTAGAACAAGCCAAGATCCCCTATGTTATTCATGAGTATGATGTAGATACCGCTCATTTAGATGCGCTTCATGCTGCAGATGGAATGGGAATTCCTGTTGAAGAAGTGTATAAAACGATTGTGTTAACAGGGGATAGAACAGGGCATCTAGTTGCTTGTATTGCAGCTCATAAGGAATTAGATTTAAAACAGGTGGCAAAAATTTCAGGGAATAAGAGAGTTGAATTACTATCTCTAGATCAGCTCGAACCTCTTACAGGGTATGTGCGCGGAGGCTGCTCTCCCATCGGTATGAAAAAGAAATTTCCAACTTTTATTGAGGAGAGTGCGATGCACCATAAGACTATTCGCATCTCAGCGGGAAAGCGTGGTTTGCAAATGGAATTGGCACCGAAAGACTTACAAAAAATGACTGAAGCAACCTTGTTTAATAATGCTAGTCATGAGGAAATTGATGAGTGATTTAACGATTCTTCACGTGAATGATATGCACTCAAATTTTCATTCGTTAAAAACGCAAACGAATTTTATGAGGGCCAGAAGGAAAGAACTTGAAGAATTAGGTCACACTGTTTGGGCAGTTGATTTAGGAGACTTGATTGATCGAGTTCATCCTCTTGTGGAAGCAAAAAATGGTCAAATTGCGTCGACCATTTTGAACCAGCAAAAAATAGATTTTGTAACACTAGGAAATAATGAGGGGACTGCTTATACTCCAGAAGAATTAGAAGGAGCTTATAAGGAAAAGGATTTTAAAGTCGTTATTTCTAATGTGAAGTGGCAATCTACAGGCGAAACACCGCCTTATGCAACTGAAATCCAATTCGAAAAAATTGATCAGTGTAGTATTGCGATACTAGGGCTGACAGCTTCCTATCCAGAAAGTTATGAACCGAATGGATATTGGATTGAAGACCCTTTAAAAACGCTCGAAAGATTAGTTCCTAGACTTGCTAGTGAGGGACACCAAATTATCCTTTTATCCCATTTAGGTATTGATTTGGATACCTTGATAGCCGAATCGTATCCAGAAATTCAAGTGATTCTTGGAGCACACACACATCATTTATTTAAAGAAGGAAAAAGGGTAAACCAAACACTCTTAACGGGTGGGTTCAAATATGGTGCTTACATTGGAGAGCTCCATTTAAAAACTAAGAAAGAAAAGCTCATTCCTTTAGAAGAAAGTATGATTGAAGTTGAAACGCTAAAAGAGGATCCTGCCGCTGATGAAGGAAAAATCTACCTAGAAGAAGGAATCAAATTACTCAAAGAAAATATTGTTCTTCGTCAGATTCCAGATTATTCAGTAAGAGACTTGGCACAACTTTCCCTTGAAGCCATGATTAGGCAAACAGGGATTCCAATTGCAATTACGTATACTGGTCTCTTCGTGCATGAGTTTAAGAAGGGAGCATTAACGAAGTTTGATTTACATGACTGTATGCCTCATCCGATTCACTTAAATAAAAGTCAATTTTCTGTAAAAAATTTCAAACAATTACTCCGAGTTTTTGAAGAACAACAACCAGAATTACTAGAAAAAGCTATTCGCGGATATGGTTTTCGTGGTAAACTATTTGGAGAGATCTTATATACTGGTTTTTCTAAAAAGGGTGAAGAAATTATCGTCGATGGAAAAGTTTTAGCAGACGATGAAATCATTACATTTGTGTGCCCAGACCATATGCGTTTTGTTCCTTTTTTCCCGATGATTGAAGAAAAAGGGATCAACCAAATATTATATCCAGATTTATTAAGAACGATTATTGAAAAAGAATTAATTTTTAAAGAAAGGAACTATCATGACTGAGAAAACCGTAGAGACGCTTTCAGATGAATTGAGTCAAGTTTTGCAAGAAATTGTGACGAATCCTGAAGAAGAACCAAAAAGAGCGGTGGTAGTGGACGAAAAGACAATTTTGGTCGATGAGGTACATTACCAAATCATTGAAGATTATAGAAACGGCTTTAATATTGAAGCATTCAATGAACGATATAACGATATTTTTGAGCGTTATGACTATATTGTAGGGGATTGGGGCCATGAAAAATTACGATTAAAGGGCTTCTTTAAACATTCTCATAAATTAGCAACACCAGATAGAGATATTGATTATTTACAAGAGTATATTTTGGAATATTGCAATTTTGGCTGTCAGTATTTTGTATTAGAAAGAGATCCTGAGGCAAAACACAAACCTGTTCTTGAGGAAGAAAAACCACAACGACCAAGACGTGAGAGAAGTTCTCAAAGAAAACGCCAAAATAATCCAAGACGAGAGCATGTATTTAGTCCAGTAGATTTAGATGCTCCTGCGAGAAATCAACAAAACCGTAAATTCAAAGAGAAATCTCAAAATCGTCAAAAGCGTCGCAATAATGAAACAAATCCACGAAATAAAAAAGAACAAGATTTTAATCTAAAAGAATTTATTCCAAAAGAGACAATGAAGGAATATGGAGATAAAACGTTTAAACCGAAAACGAAGAAATCAAATTCGCAACATTTCTCAATGAAAGAAGTTGAAAAATCTTCAAGTAGCAAGGTGAAGAAAAGTGTCGTTAAAAATCCTCAGAAAAAAGGATTTCATATTAGAGAGAACCAACAAAGAGGGAAATAAATGTATAAAGCGTATTTTATTGATTTAGATGGAACTATGTATAAGGGGAAAGAACGTATTCCCACTGCAGAAGCTTTTATTAAAAGACTACAGGAAGCCAATATCCCGTTTTTATTCGTAACAAATAATGCGACGAAAACTCCTGAACAAGTGGCTCAAAACTTGCGTGAAAATTATGGAACAAATATTGAAGCCTCAGAAGTCTATACAAGTGGTGTTGCTGCAGTCGATTATATAAAAGCACATTATCCTGTAGAACGTATAATGGTAATCGGAGAAGAAGCGATTAAGAATCAAGTAAAAGCAGCTGGCTTTACACTGGATTCAGAAAATCCGGAAATAGTCCTACAGTCCTTAGATCGAAATGTTACTTATAAAGATTTAGAGAAAGCGACTTTAGCTATTAGAGGTGGAGCAACCTATATTGTTACAAATATCGATTCCAATTTACCGAGTGAAAAAGGCCCTGTTCCTGGTTCAGGAGCAATAACTGGATTCTTAAAAGTAGCTACCCAAGTCGAACCGATTGTTATTGGTAAACCAAGTAGTATCATTATGGAATCAGCATTAGACTATCTTAATGCGAAGTTTCCTAACTCACATTTTTCAAAAGAAGACATTGCCATGGTTGGAGATAATTATCAAACAGATATTCAAGCAGGCATTCAATATGGAATGGATACAATTATGGTTTTAACTGGATTTTCTACAAGAGAAACATTGTTGAACGTAGAGGAACAACCAACCCATTTAGTAGAGGATTTGAGTAAATGGAACATTTAATGAGACCTTATCGAGTTCAAAAATGGGGGGGCGCTACTGCTCTATTTTTATTCTGGTTAAGTTTAGGAATTACCTTTGTGATCTTTTTCGAACCTCTATACCATTGGTCTATTCAGTGGTTTGAAGTAGAAAAAATGACTGGATACAGTGCGGATGTTCTTAAAACAAATTATCATGAACTGATAGGATATTTGACGAATCCGTTGAATGATTCACTGGTGATGAGTAATTTTACGAGTTCTCAGCAAGGCTTATTTCATTTTTTTGAAGTCAAAAGGCTATTCTTTATTAATTTTGCGATATTCCTTTCATCTGGTTTAGTCAGCTTTTTTGGAATTCGGTCCTTAAAACAAAGGCGTCTAACATGGCTTTTGAGAAGGCCAATTCGGTGGCTAGTTCTCGTACCGATTTTCGTTTGTGTTGGTATTGCAAGCTTTTTTAATACATTGTTTATTAAATTTCATGAGCTGTTTTTTAACAATGATGCTTGGATTTTTGATCCCAAAAAAGATCCTATTATTTTAGCTTTGCCAGAAGAATTTTTTATGGTCTGCTTTATAGTGGTCTTTAGCATATTGCTACTCGGGTTATTGGGAACCAATTTATTGATTGAAAATTTAAAAGAAATCTAGTCTTTTTATACGAGAAGTGACCTTTTATCGAAGGTTGCTTCTCTTTTTTTATAAAAATATTCATTTTTGGAAGCACTACTCATGAAAAAATGATATGATAAGGATAGCGAATTTTTTAAGGATTGGGGGAATGAATCAATGAAATTATCGATTGTAATTCCATTTTATAACGAAGAAAATATGATTCAAAAAATGTATGATGCTTTAGTAAAAGAAATTAATCAAATCACACAAGCTGAATTTGAATTAATTTTTATTAACGACGGGAGTAAAGATCGTACCTTTGAGAAAATGCTGGCCATTGCAGATGCAGATTCTCGCGTAAAATACATTAGTTTTAGTAGAAATTTTGGTAAAGAAGCTGGGACGATAGCAGGTCTTGAATACGCAACTGGGGAAGCTGTGATATTAATGGATGGAGACTTACAACATCCACCTGCACTATTACCTAAGATGATTGCTGCTTATCAAGAAGGCTATGATGTTGTTAGCGCGAGACGTACACGGACAGGAGAGAAACCGCACCGTACGTTTTTAGCAAAACATTTTTACAAATTAGCCAATAAGATGATGGACATTGAATTAATGGATGGAGTATCAGAATTCCGTTTATTCAGTCGTAAAGCCGTTCGTGCCATTTTATCTTTACAAGAATATAACCGTTTTTCTAAAGGAATTTTTTCTTGGATTGGCTTCAAAGAAAAAGTAATTGAATATGAAAATCAAGTGCGTACAGTGGGAGAAACCAAGTACTCATTGAAGTTTTCGTTGAATTATGCTATTCAAGGGATTTTATCTTTCAATGACAAACCATTGCGAATGTGTATTAACTTAGGTCTTTTCTGTTTAATGATTTCAGTCGCTTATGTATTGTGGTCATTTGTACAATATTTTGTAGCCCCTGACACGATGGTTAGTGGATATTTCACAACTATTTTTTCAGTAGTTCTTTTTGGAGGAATTCAACTGATTTCTATCGGCGTGTTAGGTGAATACATTGGAAAAATTTATTACGAAGTTAAAAAACGCCCTCATTATCTTGTGGATCAAACCAACATGACACAGAAAGGAGAGCAAAATGACAACTAAGAAAAAAGTCTATTTAGCTAGTTTCCTAGCTCCGATGCTAATTATGCTCGTAGCTTGGATCATAGATGGATTTTTCCCTTTTGGTGCTAAATCATTAATGGCGGTTGATTTTAATGCACAATATATTGGTCTCTATGCCTATTTTAAACATTTATTTTTAAATGGAGATTGGAGCAGTTTTTTCTATTCGTTCTCTAAGTCGATTGGAGGAGGAATGCTTGGAATTTGGGGATTTAATTTATTGAGTCCTTTTAATTTTCTGTTTCTATTGTTTTCTGAAGAGAATTTCCAATGGGTTGTTCCTGTGACCATTGCCTTACGTTATGGAACGATGGGTCTAACAATGACGCACTTTTTAGTAAAGCGATATGATGGCTTAAAGAAAAAAGCCTATTTATTACCAATTGTAGCGACAATCTATGCATTAAATGGGTTTAATGTTAGTTATCAAATGAACCCTATTTTTTACGATGGTATGATTGTCTTGCCACTTGTATTAATCGGAGTTGAACAAGTTTTAGATAATGAATCTCCTAAGGGCTATATTGGAATGCTTGCTCTTGCATTGTTTGTTCATTTCTATATGGGCTATATGACCTGTATCTTTGTGGTGATTTATGCATTCTTTTATATTATCCGCTCTAAAGAGTTTACGAACTTCAAAATTACGTTTGAACGTTTGTTGAAATTAGCGAGTGCTTCCATTATTGCAGTAGGGATGGTTGCAGTCATTCTATTGCCGATTATTATTAGTTTAGTTTCTACAAAAGGTGGATTACAAAGCTCCTTAAAATTTGAATGGACTTTGCAAATCAATCCTTTAGAAATTTTGGCTAAATTATTTTTAGGGGCTTTCGACAATGAATCGTGGCCAGCTGGACCAAACTTGCCAAATATTTATGTTGCAAGTTTAGGTATTTTAGGGACTATTTACTATTTTGTTTCTAATAAAATTACAAAATGGGGCAAGATTGCTGCAGGATTTGTGTTAACGATTTTCCTCATTTCATGTGCCCATGAGTTTACAAGTAAATTATGGCATATGGGTCAAAACCCGGCCGGATTCTTCTATCGTTTTTCATGGATTATTGCTTTCTTCTTGATTTATCTTTCTTATTTAAGTTTAAGAGAAATGGAACGTTTTACTCCAAAAGAAGCGAGTATTTTATTTGTCGGTATGGCCATTATTTTTGTGATTGTTCAGTATCAAACTCATTCATTCTTGACGGTTTGGCAACGCATAGCCACAATCGGAATTTATATGATTATCCTTCTTGCTTTATTCTGGACAAAGGTAAAGAAACCATGGGTCGTTATTGCAGCTCTCACGGTGGTTGAACTGACGGCAAATGCGGCTATTGTTCAGTCTAGAGTGGGGTATACAGATGCCTATAAGTATCATGATGCGGTACTTCAATTAAAAGAGGCGATTAATCCGATTAGACCAGATCATTCTGATTTTTATCGTATTAATAAATCATTTAATTTAAGTAAAAATGATCCATTTATGGTGGACTATCCAGGCTTATCTGTATTTAGTTCTAACTTAGAAAATAGTACGAGAGATTTATTTGACCGATTAGGAAATAACGGGATTAATGCTACCACTTATTATCAAGGAACGCCTTTCCAAGATGCGCTATTCTCTGTGAAATATTTAGTGGCTCCAAAACCTGTATATACGAAGGAATATCCGGATACCTCTAAAATGTATGTATTTGGAAATATGGTAACCAGAAAAGATATTACGACTAAAGAACCTGTGTTTGAAGCAATTAGAACGATTACTTATCAAGGTGGTCCAATTTTACCAATTGCATTTGGAGTGAATGATGATACGACGAAGGTTAAACTTGAAAATCATCAACCTATTCAAAACCATAATAAAATTGTTCAAGCAATGGGACAAACGAGTGAGTCTTACTTAACGATTCTAGCTGCCAATGATGTGCAATTAGAAAATATGGAAGTGTTTGATTCTTCAAAACCTGAAACGTATCGACGAATTGATTCTTCAAAACCAGGAAAAATTACGTATCATTTAGTTCCTCAGTCTTCTGAAGACTATTGGGTATCGATTCCTCAGATTCTTTCTCATTCGAATAAAAATAACGTTAGAATTTTGCTGAATGGAAATAGTTATGATTTCCAAAATAAATTCCAACAAGCACAATTAATTCAAATTGCTCACAACTCACTTGGAAAAGCAGTAGATTTGACGATTGAAATTGATTCGAATGAAGAATTTAACCTTTCAGGCTTACGTCTAGCAAGAACGAACGGCACTTTAGCAAATCGCATTATCGAAGAACGACAACGCCAAGGTTTAAAAGTAGAACACTGGAATCAAAGTAATTTTAAAGGAACTGTAAATATTACGGATGATAGTACTTGGATGATGACAAGTATTCCATATGATAGAGGATGGACAGTGAAGGTAGATGGAAAAGTAGTTGGAACTAAGAAAATTTGGGATAGTTTATTAGCCTTTCCAATTACTTCTGGTGAACATACTATTGAGATGACCTATTTACCAGATGGCTTTATGGCAGGATTAATCATTTCTATTTTCTCTATCGTAATTTACGGAGTTGCAATTTATAAAAAGTGGATTTAATCCAGTAGGAGTAGACTGTAATGACAATTTCAAAATTGAAATTAAAGTATAGTTCGTTATTTCTTATTCCATTTATATTGATGTTGGGGGTCTTCCTATGTTTAGGTTTGACCCCTTTTTCAAAAAGTTCTATTCATAGTGGAGATTTTCTTTCTCAATACTTTCCATTATATATAGGATTACATAAAATGTTTTGGAATGGCGATTTTAGCGGACTGTTTTGGTCATTTGAAAAATCATTAGGAGGAGCAATGCCGAGTGTGTGGGGATTTAATAGTTTAAGTCCGTTCACTTTTTTATATGTGCTTTTTCCTATCTCGAGTTTTCATGTCATCAGTTATATCATTCCTTTAATTCGTTTTGGAGTTATGGGAGTGGTATTTGGTTATTTTATAGAGAAAAAATATCAAGCTGTATCGAAACGATACTGGCTTGCAGTTGGATTATGTACTTCTTATGCTTTAAGTGGTTTTATCATTTCTCAGCATTATAATCCTAATTTTTTAGATAATTTGGTTTATGTTCCTTTTATCTTTTTGGGGATTGAGGATATTTTCCATGGAAAGAAATCCATAAAACTTCCCGTATTTTTAGCACTGAGTTTGATTACCAATTTCTATACAGGATATATGATGTGTCTTTTGATTATTCTATACACAATGTATATCGCTTTTTCTGAAGAACAATCATGGAAAGAAACTTTTGCAAAAATCATGCGAGTAGCTCTTTTTTCTCTCATTGGAGTAGGGATGGCTGCTTTTTGGCTATTGCCTGTTTTCAGTGCATTATTAGAAAGCAAAGCCAGCGCTAGTAGTACATTTGAATGGTCCTTTAAAGCGGTTAATGACTTAGTTTCAATGAGTCAAAAATTTATCGTAGGATCTTTCGGGGAAAAAGAATGGGGAGATCCGCAAGCACTTCCTCAGCTATTTGTAGGGAGTCTAGGATTGTTTGGGTTGTTCACCTTTTATGCCTGCAGGGAAATTACCTTAAGGAAAAAAATCATGGCGTCCATTGTGCTAGTTGCAATGATATTGTCTTTTCATATTCAAGGGTTAGATCAAATTTGGCATATGGGACAAAGACCAGTAGGCTTCTATTTTAGAAACTCTTGGATTGCTAATTCGTTTCTATTTGTACTTGCTTCAGAGAGCTTAATGAAATGGAAGGCTGAATTTAATTGGACTCATGTAATAGTGACATCTGTCGGATTTGGGAGTATCCTAGTTGCTTCGTTGATGACTTCTCTAAAAATTGTGGATGCCTCACAAAAAATACTCGCTTTCGTCATTTGGACAATCGTTTTAATGATTGTTTTTATTCCAAAAATCAATATTCGAAGAAGATATCAGCTATTGAGTGGAATTGTGTTGTTTGAACTCGCTTTAAACGCCTTTATGGGCTTAAGAAGGGTTCCTTATTTTGTCAGTCGCGATAGTATACAAGAGCAAATGACATTAGCCTCCAAGTTTGACGAAAAATATGGACAAACTCGCCATGATTTTCAGCGGATGGAAATTCATAAAGGACTTTCCTATGCCAATTTTCCGATTGCGTTTGGCTACAATGGGGGTTCTCATTTTACTTCTAGCTTAGAGTATTCGTTGATTCAAAAGTTGGGACAATTAGGCTTAGCTACTTCTCAATCAGTCGCTAATTATAGCAATCGAAATGTCATTCTCGATTCCCTCCTTGGTGTTTCTAGAGTAATGATGACAGGAGATGAGAAATCAGCTTTTCCTGATATGAGAGGCCTGTATTTAAAAGAAGATACCTTTGAAAAATATACAGTCTATAAGAATCCTTATGTTTTCTCCTTAGGCTTTTTAACCAATGAATCGACGGCTAGAAACGTTCGCTTCAATCAAAATGCTCCGGTTTCGAATCTCAATCAGTTATTGGAAGTCATTGGATTAAATTCGACTTCAGCTCTCAAGGAAATCACTATCCCTAAACCGATTGTTAAAAATCTAGAACAGTCTGGAGAAAAGTTTACGGCGATTAATGAGGAGGAAGAGACACAAATCCAATGGACGATCCCGATGAATCCAAATAAACTTTATTTTGTTCAAATCCCTGTATCGCAATCAGGAAATATTAATAAATCTAAAGTGATGCTTGACGGGACGAACTATTCTTATGAAGTTCGCTTCCATTCGAATCAGCTTTGGCCAATTGGAAATGGGAATCTTGCTTCATCCTTAAATTTCTCTTTTGAAAAAGGAAAGGTCAAAGAATGGAATGTTCAAGATGTTAAATTTTATGAACTGGATATTCCAACACTCGCAAATGCTTTAGAACAAACCAAAAAAGAAAACTCTATAACGATTGATTCTTACTCTAATTCGACTGTTAAAGCACATGTAACAGTTACAGATTCGAATCAAGGATTTGCGACCTTTACGATTCCTTATCATTCTGGATGGAGTGTATTGGTTGATGGAAAAAAACAAGAGGTGAAAAAATCATTGGACTTGTTTATGGGCGTGACACTGACGAGAGGTGAACATGAAATTGTTTGGGCTTATGATCCGCCAGGGTTGAAAATCGGAAGTCTCATTTCCATATTATCAGTCTGTGTACTAAATTTCCTTTTAAAATACAGTCAAATGGATACCTCAAAGTAAAGAGACAACATCAGAAATAGGAATTATTTCTGATGTTGTTTTTTTTAGTGTCTTTATAGAATCTTATCTTTGAAATCCGCTCAAATTCATGGTTATAATGGCCTGTTATTAAATTGTATGAGAAGAGGAGGGAGGAAGATGTTTTTGGATGCAACCACTTTAGGGCAAATGGTTTTATCAAAAGAAATTAGCCCACTAGAATTAGTTGAAGAGTCTATTCAAAAAGCTACATTATTGAATCCTTCCTTAAATGCTATCGTTTATACACAATATGAGGAAGCCATAGAAAAAGCAAAACGTTTTTCTTTAAAAAATCAACCTTTTGCGGGTGTGCCCCTCTTTCTAAAAGATCTAGGACAAGAGCAAAAAGGGAGTATTTGTACCTATGGCTCACGTTTATTCAAAGATGTAAAAAGCATGCATACAGATAACTTTGTCAAACGCTTAGAAAATCTTGGGTTTATTATTTTGGGACGTACGAATACGCCGGAGTTCGGCTTTAAGACAGTGAGTGACTCCTTGTTACATGGTCCCGTTCGAAATGCGGTGAATCTTGATCGAAATGCTGGTGGTTCTAGTGGCGGGGCAGCAGCGGTTGTAGCAAGTGGAATCACGCCGGTTGCTGCAGCAAGTGATGGTGGTGGCTCAATCCGAATTCCCGCAAGCCATAATGGTTTGATTGGACTGAAACCTTCCAGAGGGCGTGTAATTTCAGGTCCAGGCTCATATCGTGGCTGGAATGGTGCAACGGTTCATTTTGCAATGACGAAAACGGTCCAAGATACGAGAAATTTATTATTCCACCTGCAAGAGTACCAAATGGAAAGCCCGTTCCCGTTGCCGAAACTCAGCGCCAAGGAACTTTATACAACAGAAAAAATGAGACCGCTGAGAGTAGCCGTATTATTGCAGTCACCTGTTGGAGAAGAGGTCTCTAAGGATTCGGTGGATGCGGTGATGAAGATTGCGAATTTCTTTGAGAACCATGGGCACTTTGTAACGCTTCTTCAAAAAGATCCAGTCGACGGTATCGCTTTGCAAAAAGGTTTTTATATTATCAGTGCGGTGGAAACAGCGTTGATGTTCCAGAATATTGAACGCCTGCTCGGACGCCAAGTAACGCGTGACGATATGGAACTAATGACATGGGCGATTTATCGTAGTGGACTGGATATTTCAGGGATGGAGTACTCTAAAGTGGCTTCAAGTTGGGACAGTTATGCTTATCAGATGGCGCAGTTACACGAGCAGTATGATGTGTTACTGTTGCCAGCAGTTGCTAATGCCGCTCCGAGTCTAGTTCCGTATGAATTATCTGCGGATTTACAATCAAAACTCAGTCGTATCGATGATTTTACAAAAGACCAAAAGCAGCAATTACTCTGGGAAATGTTTGAGGAGAGCGTAGCCGATACGCCGTTTACGCAGCGATTTAATATTACAGGCCAACCCGCAATTAGCTTGCCAGTTCACCATACTAAAGACGGACTTCCAATTGGTGTGCAACTCGCTGCTGCAAAGGGAAGAGAAGACCTTCTCCTACAAATTGCAGAATGGTTTGAGCAAGGACAATTATTACAAGTAACAAAACAGTAGAAAGAAGTGAAAGTGTGATAGAAACAGAAGCTTTATTTAAGCCTTTCAAATTAAAAAAAGGAGTCACATTGGACAATCGATTTGTGCTTTCTCCAATGGTGACGAACTCTTCAACGAAAGAAGGTCATATTACAGAGGATGATTTAAAATATGCCGAGCGTCGTGCACATTCAGCGGCCCTTCAAATTACAGGGGCGGCTTACGTGAATAAGCAAGGACAGCTTTTTGAGTATGGATTTAGCGCAGCCTCCCTCGATGATATCGAAGGCTTAACTAAACTAGCTAAAGCGATGAAATCAGGTGGAGCTAAAGCTATCCTGCAATTAACGCATGCAGGACGTTTTGCAAGCCATGCCTTAAATCGTGACCGCTATGTGTATGGCCCAAGTGCGATGACATTACAATCGCCGTTCCCTCATGAAGTGAAAGAATTAACTGTAGAAGAAATTCATGGCATTATCGAAGATTATCGCCGTGCTGCACAAATTGCTATTCAGTCTGGATTCAACGGGTTAGAAATTTCATCGGCACAACGACTACTTATCCAAACCTTCTTCTCAACTTTCTCTAATGAGCGTACAGATGAATATGGCTGTAAGACGTTGGAGGACCGTTCGAGAATCGGGATGGAAGTGTTAACGGCGGTTCAAGAAGTGATTGATGAATATGCCACAGATGATTTTATTTTAGGTTTTAGAGCGACGCCTGAAGAAACGCGCGGAAATCAAATTGGATACACTGTGGATGAGTTTCTTGAGTTCTTCGAAGAGGCGCTAAAAAAAGTGAACATTGACTACTTAGCCATCGCCAGCTGGGGACACGATGTCTTCAGAAATAAAGTTCGTGCCAAGGGACCGCATCAAGGCGAACTCGTGAATAAAGTCGTCTATGAACGCTTAAAAGGTCGAGTAGCAGTGATTGCTTCAGGAGGCATTAATTCTAAAGAAAAAGCCCTCGAAGCATTAGAAAATGCAGACTTAGTCGGTCTTTCAACACCATTTATCACGGATCCAGAATTTGCCATGAAGATTCAAGAAGGCAACGAATCAGAGATTCAATTAACGATTAAACCAGAAGCCCTTGAAGCATTAGCGATTCCAAAGGCGGCTTTCAAAGATATCGTACCTTTAATGGACTTTGGAGAGTCACTTGAAAAAGAAGCCAGAGATTTCTTCAGAGGCCTTGAAGCGAACTACGAGGGGAGAGAGATAGGTGAAAATTAGTCTGTTAGATTACGGCCTCGTAGATGAAGGGAAGACGAGTAGAGAGGCTATTCGTGAAACGCTGGAGTTGGCGCAATTAGCAGACGAACTTGGATTTCATCGTTTCTGGGTGAGTGAACATCATAATGTGCCAGCACTCTCGATTAGTGCTCCAGAAGTGGTGATTGCGTACCTTGCTAGCCACACGAAGAACATCCATATTGGTTCGGGTGGAATCATGGGTTTGCATTACTCACCGTATAAAGTTGCTGAAATCATGTCAACGCTAGAAGGACTATTCCCAGGGCGTGTGGATATCGGTCTTGGTAATTCGCCAGGTACGCCGGTTGTAGGTCGTCACCTAGAGTCGCATTATTCTAAAGAACAATATGCCGAATGGTTAGAAAAGCTCCAACAGTATTTGAATGAAGCTCGTCGAAAAGGTGTCGTGGTTCCAGAAACAATGACTATTCCAGAACAGTTCCTTCTTGGGATGGGAGGTCAGTCGATTGAGTCTGCGGCCTCTCTAGGGTTGAGTTTTGTGTATGGTGTATTTCCATATATTCCTCAAGACCCTGTGGAGTTGGCGAAAAGTCTCTCCCAGAAATATCGCAGCAACTTTAAAGCAGGAACACATAGCAAACCAAGTAACTTTGTACTAGCGGTATTTGTAGTCATTGCTGATACGAGCGAAGAAGCAGAAGAGATGGCGAAACCACTAGATTTATGGATGCTTGGAAAACAGGATTTTACGGAGTTCCATACCTTCCCAACCCAAAAAGATGTAGAAGAATATGAATTCACACAGCGGGACCGTGAGAAAATCGCAAGCAACCGCAGTCGACTCATCGTGGGAAATCCACGTGAAGTTTACGAGCAAATGGAGGCGCTAAGAGCAGTCTCTAATCCTGACGAGCTCTTATTTATTCCACTCGTCGGTTCAATTGAAAAGAGAAAACGTTCAGTGGAATTACTCGCTGAATTATATAAAGGAGAACAATAAAATGAGAAAATTTGCAAACTTTTTATGGATTGATAAAGAAGGAGAAAACTACACAATTCGTATGACTCCAGAACTTCAAGATGATGTCGGTACGATTGGTTTCGTTCAATTTAACATGGATGACCAATTAGAAGCTGAAGACGAAATCTTAAGCTTAGAAGCAAGTAAAACAGTGATGTCCATTGTGACTCCACTGTCAGGGAAAGTCGTAGCTAGAAACTTAGCCGCAACAGAAGATCCTAAATTATTAAACTCTGAAAAACCAGAAGAACACTGGTTAGTGACATTAACGGACGTTGATGAAGCAGCATTCTTGGCATTAGAAGATGAATAATCATAAAGAAGAGCAGTTGCTCAGGAAAATGATTGAGTTTTTGGCGCAGGAAGCAGGAGAATCCCTTGAAGTTGAAGGGAAAACGGTAGAAGAGTTGAAGACACTTTGGCGAGGGTTTGTAAATGTAAGGCAACCTAAAGGGTCGCCTGCAGAATATGTCACTTTTGAGAATGAGTATTTACAAGAATACCATGCTCCAAGAGTGCAGACATTAGCAGATTGCCTATCAACACCAAATGATCAAATCAAACTCTATTATGGGGATTTATGTGAACTGAAAGTCGATGCGATTGTGAATGCGGCGAATAGTGAGATGCTGGGATGTTTTATTCCTAATCACCGTTGTATTGATAATGCCATTCACACTTTTTCAGGCATTCAACTTCGCTCCTTTTGTCATCATTTAATGGAGGAACAAGGGAAGAAGGAGCCTGTTGGAAAAGCAAAAATCACGCCAGCTTTCAACTTGCCATCGAAGTATATTATTCATACGGTAGGGCCCTTCTTGCCTCCAGGGCAAAAAGTAACGCCGCTTCGTGAACAGTTACTTGCGGGTTGTTACAAGAGTTGTCTGGAAGCCGCAAGAGAAGCCGGACTTACATCGATTGCTTTTTGCGGGATTTCAACAGGAGAGTTTGGATTTCCAAAAGAACCTGCTGCGCGTATTGCCATGGATACCGTGAACAAGTGGTTGCAGGACACGTCTTCAACAATGACCGTTGTCTTTTCAACTTATACTGAGGAAGACCAATCGATTTATCAGAAATTATTATCAGGAGAACAGTAGAATGACGAAATGGAATGCATTACAAAAAGAAAGAACGACTGAAGCTAGTTTACTGGCGGATTTATTCCAGGAAGCGGATGCTATTGTGGTTGGTATCGGTGCTGGGATGTCGGCAGCAGATGGATTCACCTACATTGGCAGTCGATTCGAAGACGCTTTTCCTGATTTTATCGAGAAGTATCAATTTTTAGATATGTTACAGGCGAGCTTGTTTCATTTTCCAAGTTGGGAAGAGTATTGGGCGTTTCAAAGTCGTTTTATCACGCTCAACTACTTGGATCAACCTGTGGGACAATCGTATGTGGAATTGTTAGAAATGCTTAAAACGAAGCCATACCATATTATTACGACAAATGCGGATAATGGTTTTTGGGTAGCCGGGTATGACAAAGAGAAGGTTTATCATATTCAAGGGGAGTATGGGCTTTTCCAATGTAGCCAGCACTGTCATCCAAAAACGTATCAAGATGATGCATTAGTCCGTAAGATGATTGCGGAACAAAAGGACATGAAGGTACCTTATGAACTGATTCCGTTCTGTCCTGAATGCGGAGCGCCACTTGAGATTAATAAGCGTAACGCCGAAAAAGGTATGGTGGAGTCAGCAGATTTCTTTGCACAAAAAGCACGTTATGATGGGTTTTTAGAAGAACATAAACACGATAAAGTTCTCTTTTTAGAAATCGGAGTGGGCTTTACAACGCCACAATTTATCAAAACACCTTTCCAAAAATGCGTCCAAGCGAATCCAAATGCGCTGTTTGTAAGTATGAATCATAAACATTACCGCATTCCGATGGCGCTAAGAGAGCAGACCGTACAATTGTCAGAAAACATCGCCCCATTGATTCATGGGACCTATCAAGAGCTTAAAGGAGAATGACCGATGTATTTAATCGAACCAATCCGTGATGGAAAATATGTAAAAGATGGAGCAGTAGCGCTTGCGATGCAAGTATATGTGCAAAGTAATGTCTTCTTAGATGATGACATCTTGTTCCCATATTACTGCGACCCTAAAGTAGAAATTGGAAAATTCCAAAATACAATTGCCGAAGTAAACGAAGAGTATTTAAAAGAAAACAATATTCTTGTTGTTCGTCGTGACACAGGCGGTGGTGCTGTATATGTGGACTCTGGTGCAGTGAATATATGCTATTTAATTCAAGATAATGGAATCTTCGGGGATTTCAAGAGAACGTATGAACCAGCAATTAAAGCCTTACACGAACTCGGCGCAACAGCTGTCGAACAAACAGGTCGTAACGACTTAACGATTGAAGGAAAAAAAGTATCTGGTGCTGCGATGACGATTAGTAATGGTCGTGTATACGGTGGTTTCTCGCTCTTATTAGACGTTGACTATGATGCGATGGAAAAAGTCTTGAACCCAAATAAGAAGAAATTACAATCTAAAGGGATTCAATCGGTACGTGCGCGTGTGGGAAGTATTCGTCCATATCTTGCTCCAGAGTATCAAAACGTGACGGTAGATGAGTTCAAAAACTTAATCACATGTAAGATTTTAGGAATGAACTCGATTGATGAAGCGAAACGTTATGTATTAACCGAAGAAGATTGGAAAGCAATCGATGAACTCACAGCTTCTAAGTATAAAAACTGGGAATGGAATTATGGCCAATCTCCTCAATATAGTGATTACCGTGATGGCCGTTTTGCATGCGGAACGATTCAATGTTACCTAGAAGTAGAACAAGGGCGAATTTCAAACTGCCGTATTTTCGGAGATTTCTTTGCAAAAGGAAATGTACAAGAAGTTGAAGAAAAACTAAAAGGCGTTCGTATGGTGAAAGAAGACTTAGTAGAAGCCTTAAGTGCCATCGATTTAAGCAACTACTTTGGCGCAGTTACTGCCGAAGAATTTGCTGGACTCGTTTTAGGAGAATAAAAATAGAGTTATACCGTATACGGTATAACTCTATTTTTGCTTGATTAGTCTAATTCTTCTTTTGCTGGAATGCTGTGTGCTAGACGGCTTGCTGCAGCGGCTGCAATAGCTCCTACTAAGTCGTCTAAGAAGATGTTTACTTTACCAGTTGATTTGTCATCTAAGTTTTTAAGAATTCCTGGTTTTACTTTGTCGATATAACCGTAGTTTGTAAATCCAATAGAACCATATACGTTAACGATGGATAATGCTAAGATTTCATCGACACCATATAAAGGTTCATCTTCAGATAAGACATCGTTTAATAGTGGATGTAATTTCTTTTCCTCAGCAAGTTTATCCATTTCAATTCCAGTAATGACAGCATTTTGTACTTCACGTTTCTTTAAAACGCTGTGAACATTACTTAGGCATTCTTCCTTTGTCAAACCTGGAACATATTTTTCTTGTAAGAAATAAACTAAATCAGCAATTTGATCTACGTCTACACCACGTTCAGATAACAATTCTAAAGAACGTTCGTGTAATTCTTTTGGGCTTTTCATAAAAATCCTCCTTTTTATTCATTATGAAACCCTTTTAAAAAGAGTAGCTTTTTATTTTAACACAAAAAAGAAAAACGCCCAAATGAATTGAGCGTTTTTTTGAAATTTTGTAAACAGTTAGAACATGGATGAACTGTGAATAGTGCTTGGTCGACTATTTGGGTTCACATACGTCATCGCAGCATTAATGGCAATAGGTGCTTCACCAAATCCAGTAGCAATGATTTTTACTTTGCCATCATATGTTGCGATATCTCCAACAGCAAAGACACCAGGAAGTGTGGTTTCCATTTGGCTATTTGTCAAAATACAATTTCTTTGAACTTCAAATCCCCAGTTTTTCATGCCTCCGATAGAAGAAGAGAAGCCATAGTTCACAATGAAATCGTCAACAGGAATTTCGATTTGATCTTCGCCTTTAGCGTGTTTTAGTACAACGGATTGAATTTTCTCACCATTTCCGATTATTTGCTCAGGAAGATAAGGGGTTAAGATTTCAACGCTTGATTCTTCTAGTTGTTTTACGCTATGTTCTTGCGCTCGAAACTGAGGGCGACGATGAATGATAGAAACTTTTTTTGCAATGGGTTCCAATGCAAGTGCCCAGTCTACAGCAGAGTCTCCACCTCCACAGATAGCAACAGTATGATCTCTAAAGCGTTCTAGGTTATTGACAAAATAATGTAAATTTTTACCTTCGTAATGTGAAGCTTCGTCAATTTCTAGTTTTCTTGGTCGAAAGGCTCCGTTTCCGCAAGCAATAATTACCGTTTTTGCTAAATGGGTTTGTTTTGAAGTAATCACTTCATATCCAAACTCAGTTTTGTTTAATTCTAAAGCTTCTTCTTCTAAACAGTACTGAGTGCTTGGGAATCTTTCTAATTGTGCTAATAAGTTTTCAATTAATGTTCCTGCTTGGATTTCAGGAAAAGCGGGGATGTCATAGATTTTCTTTTCAGGATATAACATCCATGGTTGACCGCCTAATTCTGGTAAACTCTCTATAATTTTAACAGAAGCTTGGCGTAGACCAGCGTAAAAAGCGGTGAAAAGCCCAACAGGCCCACCGCCGATAATAATAATATCAACAATCTCTTGAGTCACCTTGTACCTCCGATTAATAAAACATTCTTAAAATAAAGGCCATTATAATTCCTGTTAATACTCCGGCAAAGACCTCTACTGGTTTGTGACCTAAATACTTTTTAATAATTAATTTTTTATTTTCCTCTGTATCGAAAATATTGATGGGATCGTCTTCTGATTCGATTTCAACATGCTTTAGAGAACTAGACTCTTCTCGCAAATGTTCTTCGTATAATTTTTGTAATAAAATCCCTTGCTCACCGCTTTGTCGTCTTACCGCCATCGCATCGAACATCACGATTAAGCCAAAAGTAGTGGCAATAGCTACCAAAGGAGAAGTGAATCCATATTCGATAATTAGAGCAGTAATCAAAGAGCTAACTGCTGCAGAATGAGAGCTAGGCATTCCACCAGTACTCGTTACTAAAGAAACATGAGCATCTGGTTTCTTTGAAAAATAGGCAATAGGAAATTTAACAAATTGTGCAAACAGAATCGAACAAATAGAAGCGACTAATGGATAATTCTGAAATATTGTCATTCAACTACACTCTTTCTTTTTTTATACTAATCTACTATACCATGAATTCATCAAAATCACTAAAGAAAATTTATAGAATGAAATGATTTTTTTCTTAAGTTTTGTAGAAAGGCTAAATTGCACCTGTTTCGCTTTTGTGGTTTAATAGAAGAGGTTAGATGAGCAATTCATCATTAAGAAGTAAAAGGAGATGGAAGAATGAGTCAATTTCCACAACTAAATGAATTAAATACAAGTAATCCACTTGTAACGGTGCATACAAATCATGGAGATTTCAAATTGGAATTATTCCCTGAAATTGCACCTAAAACAGTAGAGAACTTTGTGACACACGCTAAAAATGGTTATTATAACGGAGTGATTTTCCACCGTGTTATTGAAGATTTCATGATTCAAGGAGGAGACCCAACTGGAACAGGGATGGGTGGCGAGTCTATTTATGGCCGTACTTTTGAGGATGAATTTTCAAGAGAAGCGTTTAATTTATATGGAGCTCTTTCAATGGCGAATGCGGGTCCAAATACAAATGGATCACAATTTTTCATCGTTACAGCAAAACAAGTACCCGCTCAAATGTTAAAACAATTAAAAGATGGCGGCTGGCCTGAAGAAATCGTTGAAGAATATGCTAAAATTGGTGGTACACCATGGTTAGATCATCGTCATACTGTATTTGGACGCGTTGTTGAAGGAATGGGCGTTGTTCTTGAAATCGAAGGCGTTAAAAGAAATGGACAAGATCGTCCATTTGAAGATGTAGTGATTGAATCCATGGAAGTAAACGCGTAGGGAGGTCCTATGAGTAAAACTTTTAGAATTGGCGACATCGTTACTGCGAAAGTAACAGGTGTACAAAATTACGGAGTTTTCTTAGAGCTAGACGAAGATACGCAAGGGTTGATTCATATTTCTGAGTGTAAGCATGGATATATGGATAATGTGCACGATTTTGTGAAAGTAGGACAGGAAGTGACAGCGAAAGTCATTGACGTCGATGAATTTTCAAATAAGATTAGTTTATCGATTCGATCACTTGAAAAATTAGATGTACCAGACTTTCCACAGCGCATTAAGAAAAATCGCAAACGTTACACTCCATCGATTGGTTTTTCTAGCTTAGCCAAGAAACTACCAATATGGATTGAAGAAGCTCAAGAAAAATTTGTAAAAGATAAAAATAAGAGTTAATAGATTCGCTTTTTAAACAATCTATTTGACGAATATTAAAAATTTTAAGGAGGCATTCAAATGGGACATATTTCATTTGATTATTCAAAAGCATTAGGTTTCTTTAATCAAGAAGAAATCGATCACTTGCAATCTACTGTGACTGCATTAGATAAAGACTTGAGAGAAGGATTAGGAGCAGGAAACGACTTTACAGGTTGGATTAACTTACCTCGCGACTATGACAAAGAAGAATTTGCTCGAATTAAAGCAGCTGCTAAAAAGATTCAAGAAGAATCTGAAGTGTTAGTAGTAATCGGTATCGGTGGTTCATACTTAGGAGCGCGAGCAGCGATTGATTTCTTAAACCACGCTTTCTATAACTACTTACCAAGC
Organism: Granulicatella sp. 572.rep1_STHE; assembly: GCF_001073445.1. Taxonomy (NCBI): domain Bacteria; kingdom Bacillati; phylum Bacillota; class Bacilli; order Lactobacillales; family Carnobacteriaceae; genus Granulicatella; species Granulicatella sp. 572.rep1_STHE. Next base: position 57,753 of record NZ_JVBO01000043.1, read on the forward strand.
GACAAACGTAAAACTCCGCAAGTATTATTTGCAGGAAATAGCATTAGCTCAACTTACTTACAAGGCTTAATTGACTTAATCGGAGACCGTGATTTCTCTGTAAACGTGATTTCTAAATCTGGTACAACGACAGAACCAGCGATTGCATTCCGTGTATTCAAAGATTTATTAATTAAAAAATATGGTAAAGAAGAAGCTGTAAATCGTATTTACGCTACAACTGACCGTGCTCGTGGAGCATTAAAATCAGAAGCAGATGTGGAAGGATACCAAACATTTGTAATTCCTGATGATGTCGGTGGACGTTTCACAGTGTTAACAGCTGTAGGCTTACTTCCAATCGCAGTAACGGGTGCAGATGTAGATGCATTAATGCAAGGGGCTGAAGATGCACGTGTGGCTTACAGCTCACCAAACTTAAAAGAAAACGAAGCTTACCAATACGCTGTAGCACGTAATGTGTTATACCGTAAAGGAAAAGTGACAGAGTTACTCATTAACTACGAACCAACATTACAATACTTCTCTGAATGGTGGAAACAATTATTTGGTGAATCAGAAGGGAAAGACTTCAAAGGAATTTATCCTTCAAGCGCAAACTTCTCAACGGATTTACACTCGCTAGGACAATACATCCAAGAAGGTCGTCGTAACATCTTCGAAACAGTTATCAAAGTGGGTAAACCAAATGAAGAAGTAACAATTCCTGAAACAGAAGAAGATTTAGATGGATTAGGATACTTACAAGGTAAAACAATGGACTTTGTAAATACAAAAGCTTTCCAAGGAACATTACTTGCTCATACAGATGGTCAAGTTCCAAACTTTGTAGTGAACATTCCTGATATGTCAGCTTACACATTAGGACACTTAATCTACTTCTTCGAAATCGCAGTAGGTCTTTCAGGTTACTTAAATGGTGTTAATCCATTTGACCAACCAGGGGTAGAAGCATACAAGAAAAACATGTTTGCTTTACTTGGAAAACCAGGATTCGAAGACTTAGCAAAAGAATTAAACGAACGTCTATAATCGACTTACCGCATTCTCATATTGAAGTGCACCCCAAAAGTTAGACACAAAATCTAACTTTTGGGGTGTTTTTATTATGAAAT